>CAZOKA010000008.1:0-18761 GCA_964580265.1 uncultured Rhodobacterales bacterium
CGCTTTCAGCCGATCCGGCACGCACCCTGATCGGTGACGACGAGCATGGCTGGTCAGAGCGCGGCACCTTCAACTTCGAGGGGGGCTGCTATGCCAAGACCATCAGCCTGAATCCCGAGGCTGAGCCGGAAATCTACGCAACGACCGAGAAATTCGGAACGGTGATCGAGAACATGGTTTTCGATCCGGAAACCAAGGACCTGGATTTCGAAGACGACAGCCTGACCGCCAACATGCGCTGCGCCTATCCCTTGCACTATATCTCCAACGCATCGGAAACGGCGCTTGGCGGGCATCCCAAGAACATCATCATGCTGACCTGCGATGCGTTCGGCGTTCTTCCCCCGATCGCACGACTGACCCCGGCCCAGGCGATGTACCACTTCCTGTCCGGCTTTACCTCAAAGGTAGCCGGCACCGAACGCGGCGTGACAGAGCCCGAGCCGACCTTCTCGACCTGCTTCGGCGCACCGTTCATGCCCCGTCGGCCCGAAGCCTACGGCAAGCTGTTGCAGGAAAAGATCGCCAAGCATGGCGCGACCTGCTGGCTGGTCAATACGGGCTGGACGGGCGGCGCGTACGGGACCGGCTCGCGCATGCCGATTCAGGCCACGCGCGCCCTGCTGAGCGCCGCGCTGGAAGGTACCCTGAACGACGCCGAGTTCCGCAAGGACGAGAATTTCGGCTTCGAGGTGCCGGTGGCTGTCCCCGATGTGGCCGAGGTTCTGCTGGATCCGCGGCGCACGTGGGAGGATCAGGACGCCTATGATGTGCAAGCCGCCAAGCTGGTTCAAATGTTCGCGGACAATTTTGAGCAATACCTGCCCTTCATCGACGACGACGTAAAAGCCGCCGCGATCGGCTGACACCACCTCGCCCCCTGTCGCGATAATCGCCCCGACCCGCAGGATCGGGGCGATTTGCGTTTCGTCATCACGCTGCGATTTCGTCCAGCGGCACATGGATGATGTGACGGATGTCGTCCCGCCCCATCCACACCATGTTGCAATCCAGCGGCTTGTTCTTCCCGCGCACTTTCCAGCTCAGGCAGTAGGGATCACAATGCATGTACCCCTCGCGTTCGGCCAGGCCACGCCGCGCCACGGGGCGCAGCATGAAGCCCATCACATAGTCCGGCTGCCAATGGATCAGGCATGCCAAAAATGCCACCCGCGAGAGGATATCAACGACGCCGCGCCCCCGGTATGCCCCCGAATCATCATTGAGCCACATCTCGCCGTGATAGCAGACACGCCCGTCAATGCGGTGCGCGGCCGGCCCCGGCCTGAACCATGATCCGTCAAGATCCAGATCCACGCCACCCGGTGGAAAATCATGAAACCGGGCCTGCATGTACTGAGCCAGGGTTTGGTCAGACAGGTCCAGCAGCCGCATTGCCTGGGTATGGACAACCTGCCCATTCGCATTGTGCCCCACGATCCATATCCCCTTGGAACGAGGCAAGAATTGCTTGCTGGAGTCAAACGGCGCACCCAAGGGTTGTTTCGGGCGATGACGGGCCACGATCCTTGAATACTCGTCGAAGTCGTCCCCCATCGTCAGGAACAACTGTTTGTTACGCAGAGCTGCGATATTCTCACACAATAGCTGCGCACCGTCGAAAACATCTTGAATGGTCATGCTGTGTCTCCCTTGTTTCGGACAACCACAGGATGACCAACCAATGCGCAGGAGTCTTTTATCTAATTCGTGGAGACCTCCGAGTCGTCCATCGCCAACCCGGTCGGCATGGACAGCCTGCGCTCCTCCGAAAGCCCTTCGATCTCGATATCGTAGGTGCGCTCGACCAGCGAAACCAATGCAAAGCTCTCGTCAGGGAACCGGCAACCCATCAGCAGCCGGCGATAGTTGACCGGCTCGAAGTTCCCCTCTTCGCCACGCGCCATCTGCGTGTGGATGTGGTCGTAGCGCAATCCGTGATGTGCCGCCACTTCCTCGAAGTGACGCGACAGAAGACGGGCCAACACCGTGCCCCCCGGCAAACTCGGCAGGGCGCGCCCGATCGCGCTGCGCTCCCATTTCCAACCATACCATGTCGCGTAAGAGGACTGTTGCCCAACCTCCACGCAGACCCACTCCTGGTCCAGCTTGCGGAACACCATCAGGTAGGGACGCAACCGCTCCAATTCCGGGTGTTCAAGTTCACCTTCGGCCATGGCCCATGCGCGCAATCCATCGCGCAGCATCGGCGCACGCTGCATCCAGACCTTGCTGATTGGATGCTGTTGCAGGAAAAATCCCCAGCCCTCCTCACCTTCCATCGCGATATGCGCCAGGCCGTTGACGCGGCGGGATTGGTTTTCAAGCCATGCCTCGCCATGCGCAAGGATGTCTTGTGCGTCGAGAAGCGATTCCCGCCCTGCCTTGGTCAGGCGGTACTGACGGTCTTCTAGCACGAACAACTGCTCGCCGCGGGCCTCTTCGAGATGCGCAATGTGACGCCGAACGGTTTGACGGGTGCTTCCCAACTCGCGCACCGCACGCGACAGATTCAGCGTGCGCGCCAGTGTTGTAAACGAGCGCAGCATTTCAAACAGGATTGCGCGTGTCTGGGAACCATCCATGATCAGAACTCTCGCGGGTACGGGAGACGGTCAAACGTCAAGTTTTATCTCATCAGCCAAACTAAATTACCTGCAATTTTCAACGTTCTGACCTCAGTTGGTAAACATATCATCCATATACGTTACATTCATAACACTATTTGTTAAATCGATAACAAGTTGATTCATACACCGGAAGAGACATCTTAAAGATGAAATTGAAGTTGGTTAGGAATGTAATAATGTCTCATCCAGTAGATGTTCATGTCGGAAAGAAGCTGAAGCAGATCCGTATCCTGCGTGGAATGACCCAAACCGATGTCGCCAACGGTTTGAACATTTCCTTTCAGCAGGTTCAAAAATATGAGCTCGGGCGCAACCGAATCTCGGCCAGCAAGCTATTCGAGCTAGCAGGCATTCTTGACGTGCCACCGGCATATTTCTTCGACGGGCTGGAAGGTACCGATTCGGAAAAGTCACCCAAGATGGACGACGAAGCCGCCAAGGTTGCCGCGATGCTGACACGTATCAAGGATAGCAAACTGCGCACGCATATTCGCAGCTTCATCAGCGAAATCGCCACCTCGCAAAACGCGCACTGATCACTCTGGCATCACATGAACAGTGATCGGCGGATCAGGTTCAATCCGGCGATGAAGAGAACGAAGAGCGTCGCCGTGCGGAAAGCGCTCTGATTGATTCCATCTTGAATGCGAAATCCGATCCACATCCCGATCAGCGCCGGAATCACCATTGCAACCGAGAACGGCAGTGTTTCGGCCCTGAGCACCCCCGAGACGACATGCGCCCAGAACAGCGCCAGCGCGCCGAGGCCATAGATCACGCCCTGCACCCGTATCTGCTCCTGCTTAGGAGTATCAAGCGCCGTCAGGTACAGGATCGTCGGCGGCCCCCATATCCCGGACATACCGCCGACAAGCCCGGCGAAGGCACCAATTGACGCCTCAACCCATGCATGCCCGCGCACAGGCAAACGTGGCTGCCACCCCAATAGCTGCATCGCGGTGAACAGGACCACCGGCACCCCGATCAGCAACAGCAGGACATTCCCCGGCAAGACGCGCACCATCTGCGCGCTGAAGACCAACAGGACAAAACCACTAAGCAGGAATAGCTTGAAACGCCTCAACGATTGCCACGCGGCCTGCGGCCCTTGTCGCAGAGCCTGCAATCCGTTGCTCAGAAGCGTTGGAAGTATCAGGCCTGCCAATGCAAGGTCCGGGCTTATGATGCCGCCCAGAAGCGAAATCATGATCATCGGCATCGCGAACCCGACCATGCCCTTGACCACTCCGGCCAACAGAACAACTAGACAGGCGATCACGAAGGTCTCGGGCGACAGCATGGGAAACAAGGACATCATGGAAAATGTCATAGCGCGACCTTGCACGCGCTGCACTGCAAAAATTCAACGCGCAACTTTCCATCAATGACTTATTAAATTCGGCATTTTTGTTGCGCTGCAACTGCAAAATAGCTAGGACAGGCTCAGCAGAAAGGATTTGATTCATGGCTCATGACGGACAGGATATCGCGATGACTGAACCCACTCTTCTTCCCGATCTCCTGACGCTTGGCAATGCGGCCCTGCCTCCCGCGCAAAGCGTCCTTGAAGCCGCGACGGAACGTGTGCGCGCCATGGTCAGCGACAATGGTCGCGTCTCAGGCCCCCTGATCGAAGCCAACCAGACCGCAGCGCATGGCCTGTCCTGGTTCGCCACCTATGTCGAAGCCCTGCGCCAAATGCAGAAGTGGGCCGAGCAATTGCACTCCGACGGGAAATTCGGAGAAATCGAACAGCTCATACATCAGATCGCGTTTGGCGAGTATTTGAGCCAAATTCGGGGCGGAATCCAGATGAACCAGGGCGAGGTGGTCCGCCTGCAGGACATCGGCCTTTCACCCGACGATATAAGTGTACTGTCGGCAAGCGCGATAACCATGCTTACCCAGCACGGCAACACGCAAGCCGCCCGTGTACGACTTGTCGAGCTAATGCAGCAACAGGCCGCCAACGTGACGGTCGGCGCCACCGGACTTGATGATGAACTTGAAATGATCCGTGAGCAGTTTCGCCGCTACGCAATCGAAAGGATCGAGCCGAACGCACATGACTGGCACCTCAAGGATGAACTGATCCCGATGGAGATCATCGAGGAACTGGCCGAAATGGGCGTATTTGGTTTGACCATCCCCGAGGAATACGGCGGTCTGGGTCTGAGCAAGGCCAGCATGGCCGTGGTATCCGAAGAACTGTCGCGCGGCTATATCGGCGTCGGCAGTCTTGGCACGCGCTCGGAAATCGCGGCCGAACTTATCCTCTGCGGCGGCACCGGCGCACAGAAGGAAAAGTGGCTGCCCCGCATCGCCAGTGCCGAGACCCTGCCCACGGCCGTGTTTACCGAACCGAACACCGGCTCTGATCTGGGCTCGCTGCGCACCCGCGCCAAACGCGATGGCGACGACTATCGCGTGACTGGCAACAAGACCTGGATCACCCACGCCGCGCGAACCCATGTGATGACCCTACTGGCACGCACCGACCCCGACAGCACCGATCACCGCGGCCTGTCGATGTTCCTGGCGGAAAAGACACCGGGAACAGATGTCGATCCGTTCCCGACCGAAGGCATGACCGGCGGCGAGATCGAGGTGCTAGGGTATCGCGGCATGAAGGAATACGAACTGGCCTTCGACAATTTCCATGTGAAGGGCGAAAACCTGTTGGGCGGAGAAGAGGGCAAAGGGTTCAAGCAGTTGATGCAGACCTTTGAATCCGCCCGCATCCAGACCGCCGCGCGCGCCGTCGGCGTGGCACAGGCCGCCCTGGACGTGGCAATGCAGTACGCGCAGGACCGCAAGCAATTCGGCAAGGCGCTGATCGAATTTCCCCGTGTGTCCGGCAAGCTGGCGATGATGGCGGTGGAAATCATGGTGGCGCGGCAACTGACATATTTCAGCGCCTACGAGAAAGACAATGACAGGCGCTGCGACCTCGAAGCCGGGATGGCTAAACTGCTGGGCGCACGTGTGGCTTGGGCCGCAGCCGACAACGGGCTGCAGATCCATGGCGGCAACGGGTTCGCCTTGGAATATACCATCAGCCGCATACTGTGTGATGCGCGTATCCTCAATATTTTCGAGGGAGCTGCGGAGATCCAGGCCCAGGTCATCGCGCGGCGCCTGCTTGGCTGATCCCAAGCGTATGGCAACATCGCTCCAATAAGAGATCCCTGCGTGGTTCGGCTTGCCGGGGGTTTGTTTTGTGTGGCACCGTCAACAAGATTGACCACAGGAAAGCTGACACCCCATGACCAAACCCTGCATAATCTGCGCGGCCATTACCGGGTCCGTTCCCACCAAGGACGACAATCCGAATGTTCCAATCACGGTGTCTGAGCAAATCGAAAGCACGCACGCCGCATTTGAGGCAGGGGCAAGTATCTGTCATGCCCATGTGCGCAACGATGATGGCACACCATCCTCTGATCCTGGGCAATTCGCCCGCCTGAAAGAGGGCCTGGAAAAACATTGCCCCGGTATGATCATCCAGTTTTCCACGGGGGGGCGCTCGGGCGCGGGAAAGGCACGCGGCGGCATGCTTTCGCTCAGACCGGATATGGCATCGCTCTCGGTTGGCTCAAACAATTTTCCGACCCGCGTCTATGAGAACCCGCCCGACCTGGTGAACTGGCTGGCGGCGGAAATGCGGGAATACGGTATCACCCCCGAGATTGAAGCGTTCGATCTGAGCCACATTCACCAAGCGGCCAGTATGCACAAGGCAGGCACCTTGCCGGGCAAACTGTATATCCAGTTTGTCATGGGGGTTAAGAATGCCATGCCGGTGGACCGCCCGACCTTCGATTTCTACATCGAAACAGTCAAACGCCTTGCACCTGACGCCGAATGGTGTGCCGCCGGCATCGGAGCCGGGCAGATCGTGGTCAACGAGTGGTCGGTGGCAGCAGGCGGACACGCCCGCACAGGGCTTGAGGACAACATCCGCCTAGACCGTGATACGCTTGCCCCCTCGAACGCGGCACTGGTCGAGCGGGTGGTGGAACTGTGCGGCAAATATGATCGTCCCGTAGCAACCGCCGGACAGGCCCGTGAAATGCTTGGCCTGAGATCGGCACGCCTCGCCAGTTGAAATGCATCGGGGCAACGGGATCGGCTGCGCCTGTCACTCGGGAACGCATAGCTCGCGCGCCCGCATGGCGCGCAGCGTGCGAAGGACAAGCGCGGCGATCACCACGACCAGCACAGCCAACAGGCCGCCCCCGATAAGCCGGTGCGCCTCCGACCCGATCGCGTCGGCATAGACGAAACTGGCAATGGTCACGGCGGCCAATGGAAACGAAAGCGCCCAGAAGGACATGGCAAACGGAAGCTTGATAATGCGCGGCAATTGCAGGGCAACGATCAGGGTAAAGAAATATGCGCTGTTCAGCAGCAGATGCGCAAAGGCATCTACATCGCCCACAAGGCGCGTCCACGCCACGAAGGCCACCGCCGGCGGCGCGATCAGGATCACCAGCGTCGGCTGCAACCGTCCCGGCAGGGGATCGTGAAAAATCAGGCGGTTGACCACAAGGGTCAGCAGCACGAGCCAGAAAACAAGCCCAACCGCCATGAAATACCAGCTCAACTCGATATGCCCCAACGGAACGCCGGCTATCGGGACAATCACGTTGCCCACGGCGGGTATGAACCACGCCGGGTTCAGGTGACCGGCCACGAAAGACCGCGCCCCTATCCACCCCGTAACCACTGCGATGGTAAGCACACCCTGCAAAGCCATGCCGATCAGCCACAGCACATGCGCCGCAGCTTCGGCGCGGGGCAGCGCGCATGTGGCCAACAACAGTAACGAGATTGAAATCGCCGGAAAAAATGATAGCCGCACCGGGTGGTTCCACTCTGCTGCAACTGCTTGGGGATGGCGAAGCACCTTGAGTGCGTAGCCACCCGCCACCACGACAAATAGCAAGGCGGCAAGCAGAAAAACCGTGTAAGACGCGGCCCCGCCAACTCCATAGGCGCGCTCGGCGGCATGCAATGCCAGCGAAAAGCCGGCCACACCCATTACCATGGCAAAAAACGTGACGGGGTAATGTTCAAGGCGGTTGTGCGGCGCCTCCGGTACGGGCGTGTCGTTCATCGGCAGACTCCTGCTTCGGCGCGCCAGACGCCACGATTATGCATTCCTATTCACATACTATTATCCGCATATGAATCTGCCCTGCACATTGACACAAATCAAATCGGCATCAGAAATATATCTATTTCTTCGAGATCACATCAGTGCAACAGTCGCAGCAAGAACAGCGTGATCCCCGGGAATGCCACCAGGATGGCGACACGGATGATATCGGATGCCACGAACCACAGGACCGACTTGTAGGTTTCTATCATCGGCGTCAGCCGATCCATCGAGTTGATCACGAACAGGTTCATACCAACCGGCGGCGTGATCAACCCGACCTCGACCACGATCAGAACAATGATGCCGAACCATATCGCGACTTCTTCGCTGGTCATGCCGAAATCCAGGCTCGAGATGATTGGAAAGAAAATCGGAATCGTCAGCAGGATCATCGAAAGGCTGTCCATCAGGCAGCCAAAGACCAAGTAAAGCGCGAGAATGATGGTAAGGATCATCCATGGGCTATACCCGAGGCCCACCACGTAGTTGGACAACTCCTGCGGCACATGGGTCAGTGCAAGAAAGCCGTTGTAAAACCCCGCGCCCAGAACAATGAAAAAGATCATCGCGGTCGATCGCGCGGTTGCAATAAAGCTTTCGACAAGGGACGAGCGGGTCAGCCCCCCCTTGGCCAGCGCTATCAGGCCAGTGCCGGCGGCCCCAACTGCCGCACCTTCTGTCGGTGTGAAAACACCCAGGTAAATGCCGCCCACCACGGCGAGGAAAACCAGCAAAACCGGCCAAACTGCGCGCAAGGCGCGGAACCGTTCATTGTAGGGGATCGGATCGCGCACGCCGGCGGATTCCGGGTTTCGCCGAACATATAGAGAAATCGTTATCATGTATCCAAGCGCGGCCAGAAGGCCTGGAATAAAAGCCGACAGAAACAGCTTGGCGATGTTCTGCTCGGTCAGGATAGCATAGATCACAAGGATCACAGATGGCGGGATCAAGATGCCCAGCGTCCCTCCCGCCGCTAACGTGGCGGTTGAAAACCCGCCCGAGTACCCATAACGACGCAGTTCTGGCAGGGCCACTTGGCTCATTGTGGCGGCTGTGGCCAGAGACGAGCCGCAAATCGCACCGAACCCGGCACAGGCACCGACGGCGGACATAGCGACACCACCCTTGCGGTGCCCAAGCCATGCCTCGGCTGCCTTGAACAGCGCCGTGGACATGCCCCCCAGCGTGGCAAAATGGCCCATCAGCAGGAACATTGGCACAATGGATAGGGAATAGCTTGAAAAGGTGGAATAGGTTTCAGATTTCAGCTTTGCCAACGCAACAGTCGTCCCACCCGTGACGAAATACAGGCCGCCCAGCCCCACCATCAACATCGACAGACCGATGGGAATACGCAAAAAAATCATCAATAGCAGGACAGGAAACGACGTCAGCCCAATTTCAAGGTTGGTCAATTCTCTGCTCCCCCACCGACGCTGAGCATTGTGTGTCCGCTGATGAATTCGATAACTCGCACCCACGCCATGTACACACCGACCAAGGCCGCGGCAACGGCAGCTACAAGGCTGGCGCCGTAGGACCACCAGACAGGAAACTGCAGCAGATATGTCGTTTCACCATAGCGCAACTTGCTCATCATCCCCTCGTACAGGCGCCACGCGATCAGGATCAGGACGATGGCAAAGAGGATGTCAACGACCATCTGGATGAACCGGTTCACCCGGGTCGGTAGAGCGGATGTAAAGATATCCACCGTGGCATGGCCTCCGGTGATCTGGCACAGGGGAATAAACGCGAAAATAGCAAAGGCAATGCCCGCTTCAACAACCTCGAAATCTCCGAGGATGGGGCCGACGCCAGTAGCAAGAAGCGTATCGGCAAGACCGCCAAGCTTCGATTGCATGACATCGCTATGCAGGATTGTGTTGATCGACCGCCCCGCAACAGAAACGCAAGTCAATATAATCAGTGCCGATAACACAGCCCCACCGATAATTGCCAGGAACCGAGCAAGCGTATTCATCGCCCTGTGTATCCGTTGCATTTACTTCCCCATCGCTTCTAATCGCCAAGCGCCAGCACTGTCGCCGCGACAGTCATGAAACTGTCGCGGCGTAGTTCTTGGCAGGCAACACCTTAGTCGGCGGTGTGCTTCTCGATCAGGGCCTGCGCCTCATCGTAAACCGCCTGTCCGTCAAAGCCCTTGTCGTCCATGTTGGCGATCCACTGTTCGATCGTGGGCTGTGCCGCTTCTTTCCAGCGCGCAACCTCTTCTGGTGGCAGGGTAATGATATTGTTACCCAACTCCTTTGCCGATTCAAAACCGGGCTGATCCGAGGCTGCCTGCGTCTTGCCAGCGAAGGCCGAGAAGTCAGCGCCTGAATTTTCATCAATCGCGGCCTTCAGATCATCGGGCAGGGACTCGTACTTTTCCTTGTTCATGGCAAAGACAAACGCCGTCGTGTAGAGGGCTTCATCCCCGAAGGTGGTGTGATTGTGAACCATCTCCGGCACCTTGAGCATCTCGGTCACTTCCCAGGGGATAACGGCACCATCAATCACGCCCTTGGACAGGGCCTCGGGGATGGCAGGAACCGGCATTCCAACCGGGGTGGCGCCCAGGTCACCCAGCATCTGGGTAATGATACGCGTCGGGCCGCGAAGCTTCTTGCCGTTCATGTCGTCAAGCGACTCGATCGGCTCGGCCGAGTGAATCAGGCCGGGGCCGTGAACCCACACACCAAGAACCTTGAAGTCCTTGTAATCGCTGTCGAACATGTTCTTCTCGGCATATTCCCAATAGGCGCGGCTCGTGGCCTCGGCATTGGTCATCATGAAGGGCAGCTCAAACACCTCGGCCTGTGGAAAGCGGCCTGGCGAATAGCCGGCAACTGTCCAGACCACGTCGGCCACACCGTCGATCGCCTGGTCGATAAGCTCCGGCGGCTTGCCGCCAAGCTGCATCGAGGGGTAGTGTTCCACGGCAATACGCCCATCCGAGGATTCCTCGACGTTCTTGGCCCAGACATCCAGAACCAGCTTCGGCACGTTGGCTTGCGCCGGCAGGAACTGGTGCATCTTGATTGTAACGTCCTGCGCAAAAGCTGTCGCGCTCATCCCGGCCAGCATGGCCGTGGCCGTTGCTGTTCGAATGGCATTCCTGAGTAGTGTCATGTTGATTTCCTCCCATTGGTTCAACGCTTGGCGAACCCTTGTATCCGGGTCCGGTTCGAGTGATACGCCGGCCTACTCCTCATAGTCCGGTTGCCGGGCAGGATGTGCCGCGGCAAATGCGGGCAAAGCCTCGCAACGTTGGTGAATATCATTCAGGCGGGTCAAACGGCTTATATCAACCCCGAATCGCTCTGCGGAAAAGATTTGCGGCACCAGACACAGGTCAGCCAACCCAGGCGTGTCACCGAAACAGAATTTCGACTTCTCATTGCGACGCGCTAGGATCTGTTCGCATACGGCCAATCCTTCACCGATCCAGCGTCGCAACCAGTCACGCACATTTCTCTCATCGGCGCCAAGGTTGTCGGACAAATATCCAAGCACGCGCAGGTTTTGCAGCGGGTGGATCTCGCATGCGATCACCTGGGCAAAGGCACGTGCCTGCGCACGGGTCATCGGGTCATCAGGCAGCAGCAGCGGCGCCGGGTGCGTCTCATCCAGCCATTCGATGATCGCCAGCGACTGGTGCAATGTCGTGCCATCGGGTGTGATCAGCGCAGGCACAAGACCCTGTGGATTCACCTCGTGGAACGAGGAATCATGCTGTGCGCCATTTCGTAAGTTTACAGGTGCCGACTCGTACGGAATTTCCTTGATGTTGAGCGCAATGCGGCAGCGGTAGGAAGAAGAGCTGCGAAAGTACTCCAGCAGGCGCATCATTGCGGCACTCCGATAGTCAGTTCGACGTGCGCCAGCCCCTCGATCATGCCTTCCAGAACATCGCCGGCAGACACTGGGCCGACACCGGCCGGTGTGCCGGTATAGATCAGGTCACCCGCATCCAGATGGTAATAGCGTGACAGGTCCGCCACGATTTCCGGCACAGACCAGATCATGTCGTCAAGGCGTGCTTCCTGCCGCGTGACGTCATTACACGTCATTGCGATTCTCTGTCGGTCGGGAGTGAATTGCGCAGCAGGCGTTATAGAGCCGATCACGGCGCTATTTTCAAAATCCTTTCCCAAATCCCAGGGTCTTCGCTTGTCCTTGCTTTTTTGCTGCAAGTCGCGACGCGTCATGTCCAACCCCGCAGCGTACCCCAGGACGACGTCCTTCGACATTTCAACAGTAACCCGGAATGCCGGGGCGCCAATGGCAACAACCAGCTCCATCTCATGATGAAAATCGTTCGTCCCGGGCGGGTATGGAACCGTGCTCCCGCTGGGACAGATCGCCGAAGCCGACTTGGTGAAATAAAAAGGCGCCTCGCGGTCCACCTCGTTGCCCATTTCAGCGGCATGGGCGGCGTAATTACGCCCCACGCAAAAGATGCGCCTTACGGGAAAACCATGCTCGCCCCGGGATACGGGAACCATCGGTGTCTGCGGTGGATCAAACAACGGGGTCATGCATCCCCCTTGCCTGCAAGGATCAGCTCACACCTCACGTAATCGCGCAGTTTCCCGCCCGTCAGCAGCGACAGCTTTGCATGTGCTTCGGGCATTCGCTCCTCCCTGAATTCGCGGGCGCTGAATCGCCACGCGAACAAATCCGACCGTATGGTCACTTTTGCAAAATTGCCAGAAAAAAGTTGTGTGCGGCAAGATCAATGCTCAAGCAAAAATCTGAACCGTTCCACCCGTTTCAGCCGGACACATTGACCTGACCAAGCTGCGAAGCGTCTAGTGGATATTCATCACGCGACAACCCGGAGACATCAAAGAACCGGCCCAACTCTTGCTCTGCACAGTCGCGCCCGACAAGTCGCCAGTACTCACCATTGCCCTCTTCAAGCAGAGCGACGTTGTTCTGCACCTGCTCGCGTTGCTCTGTAGTGTACGGCCCAAGTGATGCACGGCGCGCTTTTGCTTCACCTAGTTGTGTGCGGAAGTAGTCTGTGATTGCTGCTCGGAGTGCTGCGTGGTCCATGCGTGCTTCTTGTAGTTGTTGCCTCAACGCGAACCCGCAACTTGCGAGATGCCGAGCCAACATGCCAGCCTCTTCTGGACCTCTCGTTCCAAGGGATAGCCTGAACGTCCTGCGTGTCGGGTTTCGGCCCGATGTCAGTATCGGCCAGCGGAAGTAAAATATACCGTGCCGTGATTGGTTCAGATAAGCATGTAGCTTCATTTTGTGTCACACCCGTGTGTCACACCACTCTAGTGTTCAGCTAACATATTGATCTGTAAGGCGATGGTGGAGCCTAGGGGGATCGAACCCCTGACCTCTTGCATGCCATGCAAGCGCTCTCCCAGCTGAGCTAAGGCCCCAAGGCATCGGCAGGCGCCGATGCGTTCGCCGCTATCTAGGCAATGGCGCGGGTAGGATCAAGTCCAAAATTCGGCCCGCGCCAAGCTGTTTTGCCATCCGTTCGGATGTCAGGTTTCCTCGTCTTCCGAGGACACATCGGCAATCTCATCAAGAGAGACATTGCCGTCATCATCGTCATCCAGAAGATCGTCATCCAGATCAACATCGACGTCATCCTCTTCGATGACGTCACCGCTGCTTTCTTTTTCCTTGGCCTTGAGCTTCTTGGTCGCAGCATCCTCGGCATCAGGGGTCACGGCGCGGTTCTTGCCTGTTTCCAGTTCCACCACTTCACCCGTGTAAGGGCTGATGATCGGGTTCTTGTTCAGGTCATAAAACCGTTTGCCGGTTGTTGGGCAAACGCGCTTGACGCCCCATTCTTCCTTGGGCATGGGAAATCCCTCTCGCATATCATGTCTTGTCGAAGGTCAGCGCCACCTGCCATAACGATTCAGGCGTGTCAAAGGCTTTCGCAGGCCAGTTTCATCTCGCCCACAGGAGGGCATATGGGTCAAATCGTTCTGCCGGGCAACCCCCCGGTACAGATAACCCTGCGAAGCTCGCGCCAAGCCCGACGGTTATCGCTGCGCGTCTCGGCACTTGATGGGCGCGTCACCCTGACACGCCCCCGCGGCGCCAGCGAGCGAGAAGCGCTATCATTTGCCCTGGAAAAAGAGGAGTGGTTGCGTGGTCACCTGGCACGCCGCCACGAAGCAATACCAGTCTCACAAGGTACTGAACTCCCATTTCGCGGGCGAAGACTGCGAATAGCACAGGGCACTGCGCGAGTACCGCGCCTTCAGGATGATACGCTCCTTCTGCCAGGCCCGGCAGAAACAGCAGGTCGTCGCGCACTGAGCTTTCTGCGCTACAGCGCACGCGATCATCTAGCCAAGGCCTCTGACCATTATTCCGCACTATTGGAACGGCCCTATACGCGGATCACCCTACGGGATCCACGATCACGATGGGGATCGTGTTCTTCAACTGGGGGCCTGATGTTTTCATGGCGCTTGATCATGGCGCCTGACGACGTTCTGAATTATGTTACCGCCCATGAGGTTGCGCATTTGGCCGAGATGAATCACTCGCCCGCGTTCTGGTCACTTGTAAGGCAACTATATGGAGATGCTGCCGCACCGCGCCGCTGGTTGCATCAAAACGGTATTGAACTGCACCGCTATCGTTTTGAAGATTGACCGGGGCGGCGCTTTGTGATCACAACTACCGACATGCTGATCAACCCACGCCCAGACCCTGCGCCATCGGCACATGATCGCGTTTACCGCGGCTTGCGAGGGCGCATCATGCACGGTGAGATCGCGCCGGGGCAAGCAATGACACTGCGCGGACTTGGTCAGGAGTTCGGTGTATCCATGACCCCTGCCAGAGAAGCAGTGCGCAGGCTCGTCGCCGAAGGTGCACTTACTTTGTCCGCTTCTGGCCGAGTGTCCACGCCAGAGTTGAGCAACGAGCGGATCGAGGAACTGGCCGCGCTACGCTCTCTGCTCGAGGTGGAATTGGCAAGCCGCGCTCTTCCCCGTGCGCACATCGCCCTTATCGAGCGCTTGCAAACCATCAATTCCGGCGTTGGCAACATGGTCGCACGCCATGACGCCGTCGGGTATATCCGCGCCAATCTGGAGTTCCACCGCACATTATACCTGCGCGCGCAGGCACCAGCGATGCTGGCGATGGCCGAAACGGTATGGCTACAAATGGGGCCGACCATGCGGGCGCTGTATGGTCGGCTGCGACGCAAGGAACCACCACACTATCATCGGCTTATCATTGCCGCGCTCAAGGCCGGAGACGAGCCGGGGCTAAGGGTGGCAGTGCGTTCCGACGTGACACAGGGCCTCAAGATGCTGGCACGGTGACGGATATGTCTCATGGTTCCCTTGATCAGCCGTTGACCCTGGTCGTTCTGGGGGCGCTGTTTCTGGCCGGGCTGGCAGCGGATGAACTGGGCCGTCGCACTCGCCTGCCCCGGGTAACGCTGCTCCTGGCCTGTGGTGTTATTGCCGGAGGCGCGGGGTTCGACTTGATCCCCGAGGCGGTAACGCGCTGGTATGGCTTCTTGTCGGCAACTGCGCTTACCATGGTAGCCTTTTTGTTGGGGGGAGCCCTGACGCGTGACAATCTCGCCAGGCATGGGCGCGCTATCCTGTCGGTTTCGGTCACAGTCGTTCTGGTGACGCTGATGGTGGTCTCGCTGGGTCTGTGGCTAATCGGTGTACCCATCGAAATTGCACTGCTTCTTGCGGCCGTGGCGACCGCAACCGACCCCGCAGCGGTTCAGGATGCAATGCGGCAGGCCGGTGCGCGAGGTGGTTTCGTCGATACGCTACGCGGAATCGTTGCGATCGACGACGCGTGGGGCCTGATTGCATTTGCGCTGGTTGTTGTTGTGGCCCGCTCCATTGGCGGCAGCGGAGTGGAACTTGGCATGCTGCATGAGGCCGCTTGGGAATTGGGCGGCGCCGTCGTGCTTGGCTTGCTGATTGGATGGCCCGCTGCGAAATTGACCGGGCGCGTCCGCCCTGGTGAACCGCTGAGGATCGAGGCGCTTGGCGTGGTTTTCATTACTGCCGGCTTGGCAAAGTGGCTTGATGTCTCCTTCCTGCTGTGCGGAATGGTGGTTGGTATGGTCATCGTGAACCGTGCGCGCCACCATGACAGGGCCTTTCACGAAATCGAGGATATCCAGTGGCCGTTCCTGGTTCTGTTTTTCATACTCGCAGGCGCATCTCTGGACGTAGGCGCACTAGTGCAACTTGGCGGCATCGGAGTAGCCTATATTGTACTGCGGATTGCGGGCCGGATCATTGGCGGCTGGATCGGCGGCCTTGCAGGAGGAGTAAAGGCGGCGCAACGCCCGTGGTTTGGCGTGGCAATGCTGCCTCAGGCCGGTGTCGCTGTTGGCATGGCCCTGGTCGCCGTAGAGGAGTTTCCCTCGCATGGCGACACCATCCTGACCCTGACCATTGCCACAACGGTGATATTCGAAGCGATCGGTCCGGTGATGGCCTACTGGGCTCTGCGGCATGCTGGCAAAAAGAGACCGCGCAGCACCCCGACGAAATCAGGCCGCAAGCCCCTTTGAACCCAAATCAAGGTATTTGCGCCGACGCTCTTCCAACAGCTTCTTGCCAGGTTTGCCATCGAGATCCGCCAGCATTTCTCCGATAGCCTTCCCAACATCGGAAATTGCGGCATCGCGGTTGCGGTGCGCGCCGCCCAAAGGCTCGGCAATGGTCCGGTCCGCCACGCCCAGCCTGGTCAAGTCCTGCGCGGTCAGGCGCAACGCTTCAGCCGCCTCGCGCATCTTCTCGGCATCTTTCCACAGGATCGACGCACACCCTTCCGGGCTGATGACCGAGTAAATCGAATGCTCAAGCATCGCGACGCGGTTGGCCGTGGCAAATGCAACTGCACCCCCCGACCCGCCCTCGCCGATAATGACACTCACAATGGGCACTCGCAGTTGCAGACACTTCTCGGTGCTGCGCGCAATGGCTTCGGACTGCCCGCGTTCCTCTGCGCCTTTTCCAGGATACGCACCTGGGGTGTCGATAAGTGTGACAACCGGCAAACCAAAGCGATCAGCCAGGTCCATCAACCGGATCGTCTTGCGATACCCTTCAGGCCGCGCCATGCCAAAGTTTCGTGCAATGCGGGTTTTCGTATCGAATCCCTTTTCGTGGCCAATCACCATCACCGGGCGGTCACCCAATCGCGCAAGCCCGCCCATTACAGCGTGATCATCCGCAAAATTTCGATCCCCGGCGAGCGGCGTGTATTCGCTGAACAGTGCCTCGATATAATCCTTGCAGTGAGGTCTGTCGGGATGCCGCGCAACCAGACACTTGCGCCAAGGGCTGAGCGATTTGTACAAATCCTGCAGCATGTCGGCAGCTTTCTTGTCCAGCGCCTTGGCTTCTTCCTCGATATCCATTTCCGAATTTTGCCGCGCCATCGCACGCAATTCCTCGGCTTTACCCTCGATCTCGGCGAGGGGGCGTTCAAAATCGAGGTAGTTGGTCATTGCATCACTCCGGCCAAAGCTATGCCGCGATATATGGCTGTCCTGCGCTCAGGATGCAATATCGTGAGCCGCCCGTTATGATATCCAGCACAGTGCAATTACCCGGCAGGCATCAGCACCGGCACCAAAGACGCCACCAATAGCCCAGCCATTGTCCAGTTGAACAATCGCAGCCGTCGCTTGTTTGACAGGATATGGCGAAGCTGCTGCCCCATTACCGTCCAGCTACTGGTCGAAATGACGCCCATACCGACATATGTACCCGCCACCCACAGGATTGCAGCCAGATCGCGGCTTGCCGCGTAAAGCGTGATCGCGCCAAGCGCCATTGACCACGCCTTGGGATTGACCCATTGAAACGCGGCGGCCTGCAAGAAGGTCAACGGCCGACCCTCTGTCGTAGCTGCCGAAGGTGCCGATGCGTGAGCGATCTTCCATGCAAGCCAAAGCATATAGAGGACCGAAAGCACCTTTAGCGCAACATGCGTAGCCGGCCACAGATCAAAGACCTGCATCACCCCCAGGCCAACCGGCATGATCATGATCGGGAACCCCAACCCCACGCCCAGCATATGCGGCACGGATCGGCGCAGCCCGAAATTGGCACCAGATGCCATCAGCATGAGGTTGTTTGGCCCCGGTGTGATTACCGAGACAAAGGCAAAGGCCGCCAGGGCGAGAAATACATCTATCGTCATCCTGACGAATTATTGCTATTCGTTGGCGAATTAAATTGCAAAAATGCGCATGGAGCCAAAAATCATGCAACCTGGATCAGATTTTGATGCAATTGACCGCCAAATATTGCATGAACTTTCACGCGATGGACGGCTCAGCAACACGACTCTGTCGGAGCGTGTTGGGCTCTCGCCCTCTGCCTGCCTGCGTCGCGTACAGGACTTGCAGTGCCGCGGCGTGATCCGAGGGTTTCGCGCCATACTGGACCCGGCTGCAATGGGGGTGGGTTTTCTGGCCTATGTCACGGTGGGTCTCAATGCGCACACAAAACCCGCGCAGCAGGCATTCGAGCGCGCCATGGATCGAACCCCGGAAGTGCGTGAGTGCCATAACATCACCGGGGCCGTTGAATACCTCCTGCGTGTCGAGGTCTCTGACATGGCGGATTACAAAAGGTTCCATACCGATGTACTCGGCACCCTGCCGCAGGTGAATTCGATCACCTCCTACGTAGTTATGGGATCACCAAAGGACGAGCGCGCCTGAGTTGCTTTTGCAGTTGCAACATTCTACTGACCCATCTAGAGAGAGCGCCACCCAGAATGTCCCGGTCGCGTCTCGAATGGTTCTGAAACCGCCGTCATTGTACCGGACAATACCATGAACCAGCACAATCCCCCGCACGCCAGATCACGGCGCAGCGCGCGGCCAGATATCGGATGCCTCCATGATCTCCTTCTCTGCCTACCGCCAGCAATGGACTGGCAATATCCGTGGTGACATCCTTGCCGGC
>CAZOKA010000009.1:0-18251 GCA_964580265.1 uncultured Rhodobacterales bacterium
CGGACGCGGGTGATGCGGACCTGACGGAAACCGCCCTGCGCGAAGCCCACGAAGAAATCGGCCTGCATCCGGACAACGTCGAGGTCTTGGGCCTGCTTCCCCCGCATGAAACAGTCACCGGGTTCATCGTCACGCCCGTCCTGGCGAAGGTTCATCATCCGTTCAAGGCAATCCCGGAACCCGGCGAGGTTGAAGAAGTGTTCAACGTGCCGCTTGCGCATGTGGCCAACCCTGCGCTCTATCATATCCAGTCGCGCAGATGGCGCGGTCAGGATCGGCGATATTTCTCTGTTCCCTACGGCCCTTATTACATATGGGGCGCAACCGCGCGGATGCTGCGCACATTGGCAGATGGAATGGCCAAGCATGAGGCTTGAGGCTGAATGGATTGGTCGGGCCGAAACACAATTGGTCTGCGCCTTGCTTACAGACGCAGGATATCAGGCATGGTTCGTCGGCGGTTGCGTGAGAAACACACTGCTGCAACAGCCGGTGGCCGATATCGACATCACCACCGATGCGCGACCGGAAAAGGTTCTGGACCTGGCCGAAAGCGCCGGCTTGCGTGCCGTTCCAACCGGGATGGACCATGGCACTGTTACGTTGATTTGCAACGGGGTGCCGCATGAGGTCACGACGCTGCGGCGCGATGTCGAAACCGATGGGCGGCACGCGATCATCGCCTATGCCGACACCGTCGAAGAAGACGCACACCGCCGCGATTTCACCATGAACGCCATCTATGCCGCACCCGATGGCAGGGTGCATGATCCGCTCGGCGGCCTTGCGGATCTCAAGGCTCGCCATGTTCGGTTCATCGATGATCCTGATCAAAGGATATGCGAGGATTTCCTGCGTATTCTACGGTTTTTCCGGTTTCATGCCTGGTATGGCGATCCGGCGAAAGGCCCGGACCCGGATGCGCTTGCCTCGATCGCCAATCATGTCGAGGGGCTTGATACCCTGTCGCGCGAACGCATTGGCGGCGAAATGCGCAAACTGCTGGCCGCCCCCGATCCGGCACCGGCCATCGCGACCATGCGCGGCCTCGGCGTGTTGGCGCATGTTCTCCCCGGTGCCGAGGATAGCGCCCTCGCCCCCTTGGTGCACCTTGAGCAAGAAGCAGGCTGCGCCCCCGATGCCATGCGACGCCTGGCAGCGATTGGCGGCGATGACCCGAAAACCATGCTCCGCCTCAGCCGCACCCAGGAGCGGACCTTCAATCAACTACGCGAAGCTGTCGGCGATCCCGACAACGCGGCCACGCTTGGCTATCGCCACGGCGCCCAACGGGCGCGCGATATACTCTTGCTGCGTGCGGCGATGTTGCAAACGCCGTTTGACCCCAACCACCTTGCCGCGGCGGAACGCGGGGCAAGCGCAACTTTTCCCGTCAAGGCCGCCGATCTCATGCCAGCCCTCAACGGGGTCGAGTTGGGCCGCAAGCTGAAACAGCTTGAGCAGCGCTGGATCGATTCGGGCTTTCAACTCACCCGCGAAGATCTGATCGGGTGACACGACCGTGCCGCGCGGCATCTGTTTGCCACCCGAGACCCAGTAACCGCTTTATGTGTTCTTGACTGCGGTATATTGCATTTTCATGGAACAACACCGGATCAATCGGCTAGGGCTGCACGGCGACGGGATCGCAGATGGCCCCATCTATGCACAGGGCACTTTGCCCGGTGAACTCGTCGCGGGCGTCCGCAGTGACAGCCGGCTTGAGCAGATCAGGATCATCGAGCCAGCGCCGGATCGGGTAAAGGCCCCCTGCCGCCATGCAAAATCCTGTGGTGGGTGCCAGCTCCAACATGCCAGCGATGCGTTTGTTGCCGATTGGAAGCAGAATGTCGTCAAACAGGCACTTGCCGCGCAAGGGCTCGATGCCCCGTTTCGCCCGATTTCCACCTCGCCACCACGATCGCGCCGCCGCGCAACCCTGTCGGCGCGGCGCACGAAATCCGGGGCGCTTGTCGGGTTTCATGCACGCGGCTCGGATACCGTGGTGCAAATCCCCGATTGTCAGTTACTGCATCCCGACCTGATGGCCGCGCTTCCCGTCGCCGAAGATCTGGCCCGCATAGGCGCAAGCCGAAAGGGAGAGTTGAGCGTGCAGGCCACCATATCGCTTGGCGGACTGGATATTGCGGTTCAGGGCGGCAAGCCGCTTGATGCCGCTTTGCGCGCGGACCTTGCCAGCGCGGCAGAGCATCAGAAACTGGCGCGGCTGACATGGCAGGATGAATGCGTCGCAATGCGCGCACGGCCCGAGCAGGCAATGGGGAAATGCCGTGTCACGCCACCACCCGGCGCGTTCCTTCAAGCCACGGCGCAAGGCGAGCGTGCGTTGCTTGAGGGCGTTCGCGAAATCCTGTCTGGTAGCGGCCGTATCGCCGACCTGTTTGCCGGTTGCGGCACCTTCTCCCTGCCCCTTGCCGAAACAGCCGAGGTTCTAGCGGTCGAAGGCAACGCCGCGATGATCGCGGCCCTGGACGAGGGTTGGCGCCACGCAAGCGGCCTCAAGCACGTGACCGGCCTGGCACGCGATCTGTTCAGACGCCCCCTGCGAAAGGATGAACTGCGTGGGTTCTCCGGCGTCGTACTCGACCCGCCGCGCGCCGGGGCCGCGGCGCAGGTGACTGAATTGGCGCTGGCACAGGTTGAACGCATCGCCTTTGTGTCATGCAATCCGGTTACATTTGCGCGCGATGCAAGGCACCTGGTAGAAGCAGGTTACCGCATCGGGTTCGTTCAGGTGATAGATCAGTTCAGGTGGTCCAGTCATGTCGAACTTGTCGCTGGTTTTTTCTGGCCAAAACCGGAATAATACCGCAACCAGGGAGCGATATTTTCGTGATGATCAAAGCCCGAGAGGAAAACGAATGCTTCGTATCATGGGGGCGATAGCTGTTCTGGCGGCGCTGGCGGGCTGTGGAAGCAAATTCAAGACTTACAATGGCCCCGAAGTGACCCGCGTCATTCTTGCCAAGCAAGAGCGTATGCTGCACCTGATGCATCACGATGTACCGCTCAAGTCTTACAACGTCGGCCTCGGCTTTGCACCGGACGGACACAAGAAGGAAGAGGGCGACGGGCGCACACCGGAGGGCGAGTATGAAATCGACCGTCGAAATCCCGACAGCGAATTTCACCTGTCCATAGGCATTTCATACCCGAACGAAGACGACATCAAGCGCGCCGAGGAAGAAGACCGCGATCCGGGCGGCGACATATTCATCCATGGCCGCCCCTGGAAATACCGCAAGGGGGGGCGGGATTGGACAGCAGGTTGCATCGCCGTCAAAAACCGGGAAATCGAAGAGATTTACGCAATGGTCCGCAACGAGACGCCGATCACTATTCTGCCGTGACTTCGCTCTCGGCGGATTTCGATCCGTCCCCGGTGATCAGGGTCCACCAGATCTTGCCGTTCGGTTCCTGATACCAGGCAAAGCCCAGTTCGTTGGCTTGCCGGTTGAGAATGACTCGCCGCGTGCTCTGCTCTTCCATCCAGGCGGAAAGGGTTTGCAACTCTGTCTCGTAGGTCTCCGAGATATTCTCGCCCAGGAACACGCCATCATACCCGATCCGCCTGACGCGCTCGAGCGGCGAGGAACCATCCGAGCCAAAATGCCACGGCCGGTTCTGGCGCGACATGTCCCTTGAATGCGTTTCCGCTGCCGCATTGAGACGCGAATTCAATTCCACCGGTTGCGCACCTGCCGCCTGGCGCAGGGAATTCACCGCATCCAGCATCCGAAACTGAATCTCTGATTTGTCTGCGAACCCGATTCGATACATTCGTGGCAGGGGTTTGCCATCCGGTCCAAGCTGCGGTTCGGTCGGTTCTGGTGCCGTGCACGCCGCAAGTACAACTGCAAGGGATAGGATCAGGGAAAGCAAACGCATCATGGGGTCAATCCAAGCTGTTATTTCTGTTATGCATATATTGCCCGACACGATGTTTCAAACGCACATCGATGCGAATTAAACAGATGACATCTGTTTGATTTGCGACTGCTGCAATCAAGTCATATATCTGACATGACACCGCGTAGCCGGACCTTGATGGAGCTGTACTATGACCAAATCCAGACTGACCCCCTTTTCGCGAAGGGCCTTCGTTATTGGAAGCGGCGCGTTCCTCGCCTCCCCGGCGTTGGCCCAAGGGACCGCAACAGGCGCGGCAACCACCGAGATGGAGGAAAGCCTCTCGCCGGTCGTGCGCAGGAACATATCTTCCTTCAGGGCGCTTGATTGGAGGCCGTATTTCACCAATCTCAGGAATGGTGCCATCCTGGTGGACGTGGATTCGCGTGCGTTGCATTTCTGGTCCGAGGATGAAAACATTTACAAGCTCTACCCCTCCAGCGTTCCACTGACCGAAGACCTGACACGCCGGGGCCGCACGCGCGTGGTGCGCAAGGTCGAGGGGCCGTCGTGGCGTCCTACCCCGGCAATGAAGCGGCGCAATCCCGAATGGCCCGATTTTGTTCCGCCGGGCCCCGATAACCCGCTGGGCACCCATGCGCTGTACCTGAGCTGGACCTACTACCGCATCCATGGAACCCACGACACGCGCAAGATTGGCCGCAGGTCGTCGAACGGCTGCATTGGTCTGTACAATGAACATATCCAGGAACTTTTCGGCCTGACAAAGGTTGGAACACAAGTGTTGCTTATTTGACGACATTCTAACCGCCTTGCCCGGTTCACACTTAACTTGGGTTTGCATTTTCAGCAGTTTGCTGCTTAGACAGGGTCACGAGGTAAGTCTTGGCTGCCTGTCGCTTATGTAGTTATGGTGGCAGGCAAATATCTGGAGGATAATATGAAGAAACTCGTTCTGGCCGCTGCTCTGACTGCCGCTGCATCGACCGCTTCCGCCGGCAACTATGCCGAGCCGGTGGTTGAAGCACCTGTTGTCGTTGAAGAAACCGCAAGCTCGTCCGCTGGCAACGTTCTGGTGCCGCTGATCCTGCTGGCCGTTGTTGCAGCCGCTGTCGCCAGCAACTGATAGTTCAGGCGAACGCGATATTTGAAAAGGCGGTGGATAATCTCCACCGCCTTTTCTATTTCGTATTTGGTTCGATGCCGGGATCGGTCGCCTCAGCCTATCCAACCCTTCAGGTTTTCATCGATAACCGCGCTCAGCGCCTTGATATGCGCCGGGTTGTCATTGAGGCAGGGGATATAGGTAAACTGCTCACCGCCGGCCTCTTCGAAGCTTTCCTTGATCTCTTCGTTGATCTCTTCAAGCGTCTCGATGCAATCGGCTGAAAACGCGGGCGCCATGACGGCAATCTTCTTTTTCCCTTCGTCACGAGCCAGGCGCGCAACCTCTTCGACAGTGTAGGGTTTCAACCACTCTTCGGGGCCGAACACGGATTGAAACGTGGTTCTGATCTCCGTGTCGTCCCAACCAAGACGCTCTTTCAACAGGCGCGTGGTTTTCTGGCATTCGCAATGATACGGGTCGCCCTGCATCAGGTATCGCTTGGGCATGCCATGGTAGGACACCACCAGGATATCGGGGCGTTCCGCGATATCGGCATAGGCCTTCTCAACCGATTCAGCGAGCGCCTCGATGTAAAGCGGATGCTCGAAATAGGGCTCGACCGTGCGCGCGATCGGCTGCCAGGTTTCCGCCATCAGCGCCTTGAAAAATGCGTCGTTCGCCGTGGCCGATGTCGCGCCCGCGTAATGTGGGTATAGCGGGAAAAACAGTATCTTGGTGCATCCGGCATCCACCATCTTGCGCACCTTCGACTTGGTCGAAGGGTTGCCATAGCGCATGCAAAAATCAACCATCACCTGATCCCCGTGGCGCGCCTTCATCTCCTCGGCGATCTTCGCGGTCTGGTCCTTGGTGATGGTCATCAGGGGGCTTTCGCCCTTGTCCTCGTTCCAGATCGACTTGTAGGCGGCCCCGCTGGTGAACGGGCGCTTGGTAAGGATGACAAGCTGCAACAGGGGTTGCCATTTCCACGGGCTGTAGTCGATCACGCGCCGATCTGACAGGAATTCATTCAGGTAGCGGCGCATCGACCAGTAATCGTAATTGTCCGGCGTTCCGAGATTGGCCAGAAGGATTCCAACCTTGGGCGGTTTGATCGCAGGGTGATCCGCCGGGGCATGGGCGGGGCAAACGGCTGTGTCGGTGGCATCCGGCATCTGGCGATCCTCAAATCGTGATTTTTGCATAGGTCAAAGCGTGACATAACGGGTCAAACCCATAGGTCAATCGCCAAGCGGCTTTTCAATACTGCCCAATGCATCGGCCAACCTCGTCGTCGCCGATCCCGGTCGCAATGGTTTGGGCTGGCTTTCGTCTGGGGCCCACCCCGTCAGGAATATCAATTCGAAGGTCGCCGGGATGCGTTCGTCCCCGTCTCCGTGCAGCTCTGCGTATCGCGCTGCGGCATTACGCAGCACCGATGGCCGGGTCGGATGGCGCAGGCGGTCGGCAAGCGCGTTCGCTTCGCCCATTGCGCGCAATTCCCGCATCAGGTGAAAGGCGTCCGCATAGCTGGTGCGCAGCGACAGGCCGTCGGCAACCGGCAGCGCAAGACCCGATCGCTGCAATAATGCACCAAGATCGCGGATATCCCCCATTGGCAAAACGCGCGGAGACAGGCCGCCCGTTACCTTGGCTTCGGCAGACGCAAGCACCGAGCGCAACTCGTGCAGCGTATCGCCCCCGTACAAAACCGCCAAGAGCAACCCATCAGGTTTGAGCGCCCTGCGGCACTGGATCAACTGCCCTACCGGATCATTCGCCCAATGCAGGCACATCGCATGAATGACCAGATCATGCGCCCCCTCGTCCAGCGCCAGCACCTCTTCGTCGTGCACAATACGCGCATTCGGCCAATGTTTCCCCCAGAAACCAATGTCACCAGCCACAATAGCCGGTGCGGTAAACGTTCTATTAACCATCCCGAGCCGAAACTGGATTTCCTCAAGCGCTGTCTCATGCAGGAAATGCACCGGCCCACGCGAAGCGCGCGCACGATTGCGCATGAGGGCCGTGCGATCAGTCAGACGGGGAGCATCATTCATGCCGTCCAAGATAAGGCCCCGCACATGAGGTTTCAAACCGCTTTGCGCATCATTTATCCGGCACGCTGCCTTTCCTGTGGCGACCTGGTAGAAAGCGACTTTGGCCTGTGCGGCCCGTGCTGGCGGGATACCCCGTTTATCGGCGGACTGGTCTGCGACGGGTGCGGCACGCCGCTACCCGGTGAAGCATGGTCTGGAGGGGAACTTTGCGATGATTGCATATCCACACCCCGCCCCTGGGCACAGGGGCGGGCCGCGCTTCTTTACCGGGATAATGCCCGCAAGATGGTCCTTGGGCTGAAACATGGGGATCGCCAGGAAATAGCGCGCGCCGCGGCCATTTGGATGGCGCGCGTGGCGCGACCCCTGCTGCGCGACGACACCCTGATAACTCCGGTTCCGCTGCATTGGACCCGGATGCTCAAACGCCGGTTCAACCAATCGGCGCTGCTCGCGCAATACCTCGCGCGGCATACGGGCCATGAGCAATGCCCCGATCTTCTGCTGCGCCGCAAACGCACGGTTTCGCTGGAAGGGATGGACCGTGAACAACGGTTTGTCACCCTGGCCGACGCAATCGCGGCGCATCCCAGGCGCGCGGCGCGCATGAAGGGACGACACATTTTGATCGTGGACGATGTGCTGACATCGGGGGCCACACTATCGGCCGCAACCGACGCCTGCCTCGCAGAGGGCGCAGCACAAGTTTCCGTCATAGCACTGGCACGCGTTGCAAAGGATGCCTAAATCCGTGACAACTAGAGCATGTCGCTCAAGAGTGGGAACCGGTTTTGAGCTACTTGGACATGCGAAATCAAGTGGTTAGAGCGGATTGCGTGAATACGAATGAACCAATCCGCTCTACGGCACAGACAAGGATAGACATATGCAAACCGTCGAGATTTACACATCGCCGCTATGCGGGTTCTGCCACGCGGCAAAACGCCTGCTAACCAAGAAGGGCGTCAGCTTTGCCGAGGTGGATGTATGGGCCGATCCGGCCCGCAAACCCGAGATGATCCAGCGCGCCCATGGCGGCCGCACGGTGCCACAGATCTTTGTCGGCGATACGCATGTGGGCGGCTGCGACGAGTTGTATGCGCTTGAACGCGAAGGTAAACTTGATGCGCTGTTGGCGGGTTAGATGACATGCGCACCGCGTTGCTGCAACTGACATCCGGTGATACGCCGCTTGAGAACCTTGCGGCGACGCGGGCGATGGTGCGGCAGGCAGCGAGTGGCGGTGCGGGCTTTGTCCTGACACCCGAGGTGACAAATTGCGTCTCGACAAGCCGCACGCATCAACGCGCGGTCCTGTCACATGAAGCCGACGATGAGACTCTCGCCGCCCTGCGCCAGGATGCCGCCGCGCTGAACCTGTGGATTTTGATCGGATCGCTCGCGCTCAAGACCGATGACGCCGACGGGCGCTTTGCCAATCGGTCCTTCCTGATCGGGCCGGACGGCGAGGTTCACGCGCGCTACGACAAGATCCACATGTTCGATGTGCAGGTCTCGGAAAGTGAAACATTCCGCGAGTCGGAAGGCTTCAGGCCGGGGGCAAAGGCGGTCTGCGCCACCACGCCGTTCGCCCGGCTGGGGCTGAGTGTTTGCTACGACGTGCGCTTTGCCTACCTCTACAGGGCACTTGCCAAGGCCGGCGCACAGGTTCTGACGGTTCCGGCGGCGTTTTCCCCGGTGACAGGCGCCGCGCATTGGGAGGTTCTGCTGCGCGCCCGCGCGATCGAAACGGGCTGCTATGTGCTGGCCCCCGCCCAAACCGGCCAGCACGCCATATCGCGCGGCAAACCGCGCCAGACATACGGCCACAGCCTTGCCATCGCGCCATGGGGCGAAATCCTGTGCGATGCGGGAACCGATCCAGGCGTTACATTCGTTGATCTGGATATGGCTGCCGTGGCACAAGCACGCAAGCGCGTTCCCGCGCTTGAGCATGACCGCGACTTCGGTGGACCGAATGAATGATGCCAGCAACGCAATTGCCGTAACGCTCTTCAGTGAAATCCTGACGGCGGATCAGCTCGTGCGCAATCGGTTGTCGCGCGTCCTGCCCAAGGGTATGGAAATCTCGCATTTCTCGGTTCTCAATCACCTTGCCCGTGCCGGGGCCGAACGCAGCCCGGCACAACTGGCGCGTAGCTTTCACGTCACGCGCGGTGCCATGACCAACACGCTCAGCAAGCTGGAATGGGCGGGGTATATCCACATCCGCCCCGATTGGGACGACGCCCGCCGCAAGAAAGTCGCGATCAGCCCCGCAGGGCGCCAGGCCCGCGATGCGGCGCTGGCGGCAATCTCACCGATGATCGGCGAGTTGGTCAGCGAACTGGGCGAGGCCAAGGTGCGCGCCGTCCTGCCCATCCTGCGGGAACTGCGGCTCAAGCTTGAGGCAGGCTAGCCCGCGCTACGCGCTATGCCGGTTTCACGCTGGCAGTGACATAATTCACGCTCAAATCGCGCGCGGACAGCGACCATTGCCATGATACCGGGTTGAACACGAATCCCTTTCGGTCCACCGGCTCCAGCCCGGCCTTGCGCAGCAGATCATACAGCTCATCCGGCGTGATGAACTTGGACCATTCATGCGTGCCCTTGGGCAACCATCGCATCACGTATTCCGCCCCCACGATGGCCATGGCAAAGCTTTTGGCGTTGCGGTTGATGGTCGAACAGATGTGCAGTCCACCGGGCCGGAGCAACTGGCGACATGCCGTCAGATACGCCAGCGGATCGGAGACGTGTTCGACCACCTCCATGTTCAATACCACGTCGAACTGCTCACCCGCGCCCGCCAGCGCCTCGGCCGTGGTACAGCGGTAATCAATGTTCAGCCCCGAGTGCTCGGCATGGAGCTGCGCAACGGGAATGTTGCGCTCAGCCGCATCAGCCCCGACAACATCCGCCCCAAGCCGCGCCATCGGTTCCGATAGCAACCCGCCACCACATCCGATATCAAGCAGGCGCAACCCGGCAAATGGGCGCTCCGCCCCAAGATCACGATCAAATTCAGCGGCAATTTGCCCGGTGATATAATCGAGTCGGCAGGGGTTGAGCATATGCAGCGGCTTGAACTTTCCGTTCGGGTTCCACCATTCGGCGGCCATGGCCTCGAACTTGGCAACTTCGGATGAATCTATGGTGCTGTGACCGACTTGCATTCTGCTCTCCATGTGCTCTTTTGGGCTTTGGGGATCATATAGGACTATCATGGACAAATTCCTGAGCCAAAAAAGCGCACACAGCTACCTGCATCCGCCGCGCGACCCGTTTGATCAGCGCATGATGGATGTCGGCGACGGGCACAAGATATATGTCGAACAATCCGGCAATCCCTCGGGCCGGGCCGTTGTCGTCCTTCATGGCGGTCCGGGCGGCGGGTGCAGCCCGGCGATGCGCAGATATTTCGACCCGTCAGTCTACCGCGTGATCCTGTTCGATCAGCGCGGCTGCGGCCGCTCGCAACCCCATGCCAGCGTCGAGGCCAACACCACGTGGCACCTTGTTGACGATATCGAACGCATTCGCCGCGAACTTGGCATCGACAAATGGTCCGTTTTTGGCGGCAGTTGGGGGGCAACGCTGGCATTGATCTACGCGCAAGCACACCCTGACCCCGTGGAACACCTGATTCTGCGCGGTGTATTTCTGGCCACCGAGGCCGAACTGCAATGGTTCTACGGCGGCGGCGCAGGACGGTTCTGGCCCGAGGTATGGGCGCGCTTTGTCGGCCTGATCCCGGAGGACGAGCGCGACGACATGATACGTGCCTACCACAAAAGGCTGTTTTCCGACGACCTGCGAGAGCAGACACTCCATGCCAAGGCATGGACAGCTTGGGAGAACGCGCTGGCCTCGGTCCATTCCGCGGGCATGGGGGGGGATACCCCGGATCACTACGCGCGCGCCTTCGCCCGACTGGAAAACCACTATTTCACCAACCGCGCCTTCCTTGGCCATGATGGCCAGATCCTGGATCAAATAGACAGGATCGCGCATATTCCGGGCGTGATCGTGCAGGGGCGCTATGACATGATCTGCCCACCCTACTCGGCCTGGACACTAGCGGAACGCTGGCCATATGCGGATCTGCGAATGATCCGAAACGCGGGTCACGCCCTGTCGGAACCCGGTATCAGCGCCGAACTTGTCCGGGTCATGGACCAGATCGGCGAGGCATGATTCATGCACAGGTGCTGACACGCCTCGGTAAATGCCCCTTGCAGACTCAGCCAACGAAGCGTATATGCCTGTCAACAGCGGCGCGCCGGGGTCCAAACCCGCGCTCCACCGGGAACGATCGACGGGCCGCAGCGCCCGTTTTTTTATGTCCGAAAGGCACGTCCAAACGCATGACCAATGACCTGATCGCCAAAGCCGCCATGGATCGCAGGCTGGCCGAGATCATCACCCCCGTGATCGAGGACATGGGGTTTGAGCTGGTGCGCGTGCGGCTGATGAGCGGCAAGACAAGCACATTGCAAATCATGGCGGACCGCCCCGAAGGCGGCATCGAAGTAGACGATTGCGCCGATATCAGCACGGCGCTGAGTGCGATCCTGGATGTCGAAGACCCCATTCTTGACGAATACGTGCTGGAGGTTTCCAGCCCCGGCATTGATCGCCCGCTGACAAGGCTCAAGGATTTCGACGCCTTCGAGGGCTACGAGGCTAAGATCGAGACAACCGAACTGATAGATGGCCGCCGCCGCTTCAAGGGCGAATTGGCTGGCATCGAAGGGTCCGAAATCCTGATCAACCTGCCCGAGGGAACGATCGGGCTGCAATTCGACTGGCTGTCGGACGCCAAGCTTGTGCTGACCGACGAGCTGATCAAGGACATGCTGAAAAGCCGCAAGGACGCCGGCACACTGAACGAAACCGCATTCGACGACATCAAGACTGAAACCCGGTCTGAGGAGGACTGAGACCATGGCAATCACTTCCGCAAACCAGCTTGAGCTGCTGCAAACCGCCGAGGCTGTGGCCCGCGAAAAGATGATCGATCCGGGGCTGGTTGTGGAAGCGATGGAAGAGTCCCTCGCCCGCGCCGCCAAGAGCCGCTACGGCAGCGAAATGGACATCCGCGTGCAGATAGACCGCAAGACCGGGCGCGCAACCTTTACCCGCGTGCGCACCGTGGTCGAGGATGACGATCTGGAAAACTACCAGGCGGAAATGACAGTCGAGCAAGCCAGGCAATATCTGGATGATCCAAAGGTCGGCGACCAGTACATAGAAGAAGTGCCCCCCGTGGAAATGGGCCGCATCGCCGCGCAAAGCGCCAAGCAGGTTATCCTGCAAAAGGTCCGCGAAGCCGAGCGCGACCGCCAGTACGAGGAATTCAAGGATCGCGCCGGGACGATCATCAACGGCCTGGTCAAACGCGAGGAATACGGCAACGTCATCGTTGACGTCGGCCGCGGCGAAGCAATCCTGCGCCGGAGCGAGAAAATCGGCCGCGAAGCCTACAGGCCGAACGATCGCATCCGCGCCTACATCAAGGACGTCCGCCGCGAGGCGCGTGGTCCGCAGATATTCCTGAGCCGCACCGATCCGCAATTCATGGCCGAACTGTTCAAGATGGAAGTGCCCGAAATCTATGACGGCATCATCGAGATCAAGGCCGTCGCCCGCGATCCGGGCTCGCGCGCCAAGATCGGCGTTATTTCCTATGATGGCGGGATTGACCCCGTCGGCGCCTGCGTCGGCATGCGCGGCAGCCGCGTGCAGGCCGTCGTGAACGAGCTACAAGGCGAAAAGATCGACATCATCCCATGGAACGAGGATCAGGCGACCTTCCTTGTCAACGCGTTGCAGCCCGCCGAGGTCAGCAAGGTGGTGATCGACGAGGATGCCGGCCGAATCGAAGTGGTCGTTCCCGATGAACAGTTGAGCCTTGCGATCGGCCGTCGCGGCCAGAACGTGCGTCTGGCCAGCCAGCTTACCAATCTGGACATCGACATCATGACCGAAAGCGAGGATTCAGAGCGCCGCCAGAAGGAATTCGAAACCCGCACCAAGCTGTTCATGGACACACTGGACCTGGATGAGTTCTTTGCGCAACTTCTCGTGTCCGAGGGTTTCAGCTCGCTCGAAGAGGTGGCCTATGTCGAGCGTGACGAACTTCTGGTCATCGAAGGCGTGGACGAGGACACCGCCGAAGAGCTGCAGGTCAGGGCACGCGAATACCTGGATGCGCAGGCCAAGGCGGCGCTGGAACATGCCCGCGAAATGGGTGTCGAGGATAGCCTGGTTGAATTCGAAGGCCTGACACCCCAGATGATCGAGGCATTGGCCGAAGATGACGTGAAGACGCTCGAGGATTTCGCCACCTGCGCCGATTGGGAACTGGCCGGCGGCTGGACCACGGTCGATGGAGAGCGGGTCAAGGACGAGGGTCTTCTTGAGAAATTCGACGTGTCATTGGCCGAAGCGCAGAACATGATCATGACTGCGCGCGTGATGCTGGGCTGGGTTGACCCCGAAGAACTGAACAAGGATGCGGACGCCAACGAAGCCGCCGCCGAACCCGAAGAGGAAGCGGAGGCCTGATCGCGGGCCTTCGGGAGAATCGCATGGGGCGCACAGGACGAACCGGGCAGCAAAGGGCGGAAAGCCCCGAGCGAAAATGCATCGCGACGGGCGAGGTGTTGCCGACGCACACATTGATCCGGTTCGTCATTTCGCCCGAGGGCGAGGTAGCGCCGGACCTTTTGGGTAAATTGCCCGGACGCGGCATATGGGTTTCGGCACAACGGTCGGCCCTGACGCGCGCGACGAAAAAGGGGCTTTTCGCCCGCGCAGCCAAGCGCCCGGTGCAGGTGCCGGATGATCTGGTGGATCGGGTGGAAACCATGCTGGCGCGCAGGGTTGTGAATTTGATAAGCTTGGCCCGAAAGGGCGGCGATGCCGTTTCTGGCTACGAGAAAGTCAAGGATTGGCTGGGCAAGGAACAGGCGGTGATCCTGGTTCAGGCCAGTGACGGATCTGAACGCGGAAAGTCGAAGTTGAGCACGCCTTGGGGCGGATCATTCATCGGCTGGCTGACAGCGGAAGAGTTGGGTTTGGCGTTCGGGCGACAAACTGTGATACATGCAGCGCTTGGCGCTGGAGGTTTGGCCTCGCGTGTTGTAGACGAGGCGGCAAGACTGAAGGGTCTTCGTGTCTCGAACGACACGAAGGCCACCGGAAAGGATAGAAGAGCCACATGAGCGACAACGACGGTAAAAAGACTTTGGGTGTACGTGGCGGTCCCCGTTCGGGGAACGTGAAGCAAAGCTTCAGCCATGGGCGGACCAAGAACGTCGTGGTGGAAACCAAACGCAAACGCGTTGTGGTCCCCAAGCCCAATGCGGGAAAGTCCGCTGCGTCTGGCAGTGGCACATCACAGTCGGCGCAGGGTGACCCCAAGAAGCGCCCGGCGGGTATTTCCGATGCCGAGATGGATCGCCGCCTGAAGGCACTTCAGGCCGCCAAGGCCCGCGAAGCGGACGACGCCGCAAAGCGCGAAGCCGAGGAAAAAAGCCGCGAGGCAGAGCGCCAGCGCCGCCGCGAAGAGGCCGAGGCCAAGGAACGCGAAGAGCGTGAGCGCGAAGAGGCGCTGAAAGCCAAGGCCGAAGAAGAGAGCCGCGCGAAACGTGAGGCCGAAGAAGCCGAGAAACGCGCCACGGCCGCCCCGGCACCTACGCCCGCGCCAGAGGAAACTCCGGCGCCCGCACGCGGTGCAGGCAAAACCGCCCCCGCCCCGGCCCGCAAGAAAGAGCGCGCCCAGGACGAGCGCCCGGCGCGCGGCAAGGGCAAGAACGATGGCCGCCGCTCGGGCAAACTGACGCTCAATCAGGCGCTGTCGGGCGGCGAGGGTGGCCGCCAGAAATCCATGGCCGCGATGAAGCGCAAGCAAGAGCGTGCGCGCCAGAAAGCCATGGGTCAGAATGTCGAACGTGAAAAGATCGTGCGTGACGTGCAACTGCCCGAAACGATCGTGGTGTCCGAACTGGCCAACCGCATGGCCGAACGCGTCGGCGCCGTGGTCAAGGCGCTGATGCAGAACGGCATGATGGTCACACAGAACCAATCGATCGATGCCGACACCGCCGAACTTATCATCGAGGAATTCGGCCACCGCGTCGTGCGCGTCTCGGACGCCGATGTCGAAGACGTCATCGCGCATGTCGAGGACAAGCAGGAAGAACTCAAGCCACGTCCGCCCGTGATCACCATCATGGGTCACGTGGACCACGGCAAGACGTCGCTTCTGGATGCGATCCGCGACGCCAAGGTCGTCTCGGGCGAGGCTGGCGGCATTACCCAGCACATCGGCGCCTACCAGGTGACAACAGACAGCGGCGCGACCCTGTCGTTCCTTGATACACCGGGCCACGCAGCCTTCACCTCGATGCGCTCCCGCGGGGCGCAGGTGACCGACATCGTGGTTCTGGTGGTTGCGGCCGATGACGCGGTGATGCCCCAGACGATCGAGGCGATCAATCACGCCAAGGCCGCCGAAGTGCCAATGATCGTGGCAATCAACAAGGTTGATCTGCCTGCCGCGGACCCCGACAAGGTTCGTTCCGATCTGCTGCGCCACGAAGTCGTGGTCGAGGCGATGTCAGGTGACGTGCAGGATGTCGAAGTCAGTGCCGTAACCGGCCAGGGCCTTGACGAACTGCTTGAGGCAATCGCGCTACAGGCCGAGATTCTTGAACTCAAGGCCAACCCCGACCGCGCCGCCGAAGGTGCCGTGATCGAGGCCAAGCTGGATGTCGGGCGCGGCCCGGTTGCCACCGTTCTGGTTCAAAAAGGCACGCTTCATCAAGGTGATATCTTTGTCGCGGGCGAACAGTACGGCAAGGTTCGGGCGCTGATCAACGACCGCGGCGAGCGCGTCAAGGAAGCCGGGCCATCCGTCCCGGTCGAGGTGCTGGGCCTGAACGGCACCCCCGAGGCGGGCGATGTCCTCAACGTCGTCGATACCGAGGCACAAGCGCGCGAAATTGCCGAGTATCGTCAGGAAAAGGCCAAGGAAAAACGCGCCGCCGCAGGTGCCGCGACGACGCTGGAACAGCTCATGGCGCAAGCCAAGGAAGACGAGAACGTCACCGAGCTGCCAATCGTGGTCAAGGCCGACGTGCAAGGCAGCGCCGAAGCCATCGTTCAGGCAATGGAAAAGATCGGCAACGAAGAGGTGCGCGTGCGCGTGCTGCATTCCGGCGTCGGCGCGATCACCGAATCAGACATCGGCCTGGCCGAGGCATCGGGTGCACCCGTGTTCGGCTTCAACGTCCGGGCCAATGCCCCGGCACGCAACAGCGCCAACCAGAAGGGCGTCGAGATCCGCTACTACTCGGTCATCTACGATCTGGTCGATGATGTGAAGGCCGCCGCAAGCGGCCTGCTGAGCGCCGAGATTCGCGAAAAGTTCATCGGCTACGCCCAGATCAAGGAAGTGTTCAAGGTCACCGGCGTCGGCAAGGTCGCCGGCTGCCTGGTCACCGAAGGGATCGCCCGCCGGTCGGCCGGTGTGCGCCTCCTGCGCGACGATGTTGTCGTCCACGAGGGCACGCTCAAGACGCTCAAGCGGTTCAAGGACGAAGTGGCCGAGGTGCAATCTGGCCAGGAATGCGGGATGGCCTTCGAAAAATACGATGACATCCGCCCCGGCGACGTGATCGAGATCTTCGAGCGCGAAGAGATCGAGCGCAAGCTGGATTGATCGCCGCCACCGAATGGATCACAGCAAAAGGGCCGCTAGCGCGGCCCTTTTTGTTGGTCAAAGCCAATCACGCAATATCGGTATCAACGGGATATCCGCGGGCGGCATCGGGTAATCCCGTAGCCGCTCAGGGCGCGCCCACTTCAGGGTTTGCCCCTCCTGCGCCACAGGGATGCCCTCCCACTTGCGGCAGGCGAACAGCGGCATGAGCAGGTGAAAATCATCGTAGCTGTGACTGGCGAATGTCAACGGGGCAAGGCAACTGGCCCATGTGTCAATGCCCAGCTCCTCTTGCAGCTCGCGGATCAGCGCCGCCTCGGGCGTCTCTCCGGGGTCAATCTTGCCGCCGGGGAATTCCCATAGCCCCGCCATCGACTTGCCCTCGGGGCGTTGCGCCAGCAGGACACGCCCATCACGGTCGATCAGGGCGACGGCGGCGACCAGAACAATATTCACGACCGGTAATCCGCGTTGATGTCGATGTAGCCATGCGTCAGGTCACAGGTCCAGACGGTGCAGGCGCCCTGTCCCAACCCGATATCGACACCGATGACCAGGCTTTGATTTTTCATATAGGCGGCCGCTGCTTCCTCGTCATAGCCGGGCGCAACCCAGCCGCTTTCGGCAACCACGATGTCGCCGAACCTGATCGCAAGGCGGTCGCGATCCGCCGCCGCGCCGGATTTGCCGACTGCCATCACAACCCGGCCCCAGTTGGCATCTTCGCCCGCAATCGCGGTCTTGACCAAGGGCGAGTTGGCAATCGCCATCGCATGGGTCTTGGCATCGGCATCCGTGGCGGCGCCCGTGACCCGGACCTCGACGAATTTTGTCGCGCCCTCGCCATCGCGCACGACCTGCTGTGCAAGATCCAGCATCAGCGATTCCAGCGCGTCGGCGAACGCCGCGCTGTCGTCAACAGCCACGCCAGACGCCCCTGTCGCACCAATGATCAGGCTATCGGATGTGGACGTGTCGCTATCGACGGTGATGCAGTTGAACGTGCGATCGGTCAGGCGCGTCAGCATCGATTGCAACGCCGAACGCGCGATCTGTGCGTCGGTGAAGATATAGACCAGCATCGTCGCCATATCCGGCGCAATCATGCCAGAGCCCTTGGCGATACCCGCGATCCGCACGATCTGACCGCCGATGACAACCTCGCGCGCGGCCCCCTTGGGAAACGTGTCGGTCGTCATGATCGCCCGCGCCGCACCCTCGATCCCCCCAGGGCTGAGCGAGGCGACAAGCGCATCGATCGCATCGACGATGCGATCATGCGGCAGCGGCTCGCCAATCACGCCCGTAGAGGCCGGGAATATCCGCGCCTCGGGCAATCCCAGGCGCGCCGCAAGTGCGGCGTTGATCGACCGGACCGATTCCGCCCCGTGCTTGCCAGTAAAGGCATTGGCGTTGCCAGAATTCACGATGATCGCCGCGCCGTCCTCGCTATCGG
>CAZOKA010000010.1:0-18210 GCA_964580265.1 uncultured Rhodobacterales bacterium
CCTCCATCGAGGCGTCATTCCCGACAACAGCCCCATAAACGTTGAATAGGCCCGAAACCGCCGGTTGCAATCTTATCGCCGAGTCACTCATAGACCGCTGTTTGGATCACCTCGCCTTCCCGGACACTGCCGCGATACATGCCTTCGCAATTGAAGGGCATGACCACGTTTCCGTCGCAGCCGATTGCGATCAATCCACCCGAGCCTTCATGCGCGACCAGATCGACCTGTACGACATGTTCAGCGGCATCGGTCAGCGATTGACCGGCGTGGCGCATCCGGGCGTCGATCTCATGCGCCACGACGCGGCGGATGAACGCCTCGCCGTCGCCGGTGGCGGAGATCGCGCAGGTGACGTTGTCGGCAAATGTGCCCGCGCCGATAATCGGACTGTCACCCACGCGACCCGCACGCTTGGCGGTCATCCCGCCGGTCGAGGTGGCGGCGGCGAGGTTGCCTTGGCGGTCGCGAGCCACGGCCCCGACTGTTCCGTGACGGCGCGAAGGATCGTTGTCGAGCGTGCCGTCAGCCTGCATCCGCAGGGTCTCCTGCAAGCTGTCCCACCGCGCCTGCGTGAAGAAATATGCATCGTCCTCGAAATCAAGGCCGGCATCGCGGGCGATGGTCATGGCGCCATCGCCGATCATCAGGATGTGGTCGGTCCGCTCCATCACCGCGCGGGCCAAATGCACCGGGTTGCGCACGCCCGAGATACCCGCCACGGCGCCAGCCTGCCGGTTGCGCCCGTCCATGATAGCAGCGTCCATTTCGTGCGTGCCGTCGCGCGTGAACACGGCCCCGCGCCCGGCGTTGAACAGCGGCTCGTTCTCAAGCGTGGCCACGGCGACGGTCACGGCATCAAGCGCTGCTCCACCGGCCTCAAGAACCTCTTCACCGGCGCGCAACACCCGCGCCAGCGCAGCGTGGCAGGCCTCCTCGCGCTCGGGGGTCATGTCGTGCCTTGGCGTGACACCGGCGCCGCCGTGGATTGCCAAAACGAAACCCTGTGTCATGCGGCGTCCTTTCCGTGGTGTTTTGATCGACGGGAGCGTGCGCTGGGCGGATCTGTCGATCATTTTCAAAAGCTAACTGATGTGACGTTACGACACCACTGCGGGATTGTCGTCATGGACCGGCTAACAATCCTGTTTATGGCATGATACGCTTTACATTGCGTAGGCCTTGTCTACGAAGGCCCGGAGAACCTTTCATGAACATGCCAGCCAAGCCAACGCCAAATCGCAAGCTCGTCGCCATCGGCGGCGCCGAAGACAAGGCGTCGGATACCGACATCTTGCGCCGGGTCTTGCAATTTTCGCAGATGCCGGACCCGCGCGTTGGCGTGATCACCACGGCCAGCAGCATCCCCGACGAGGTGTTTGCCGAATATCGCAAGGTTTTCGAGCGGCTGGGTGCTGGCGAAGTCATGGACATCCGGATTCGAGTACGGGCGGATGCAGCGGCCCCGAGCATGCTTGAAATGATCGCGCGCAGCGACGTGGTGTTTATCACCGGGGGCGACCAGATGCGCCTGACCAGCATTTTCGGAGGGTCGGAGGCGCTCGCGGCCATTCGCAAGAAATACGAAGACGGCGCGGTCATAGCCGGGACCAGTGCCGGGGCGGCGTGTCAGTCGACGACGATGGTCTATGGCGGTCCTGCGGTCGACTCCCTGCGCAAGGGCGCGGTCAAGATGACAGCAGGCTTCGGGCTGATCGACGGGGTGATCATCGACACACATTTCCTCGAGCGGGGGCGATTCTCGCGATTGATGGAGGTCGGCGCGACCAATCCCGAATATCTTGGCGTTGGACTTGGGGAAGATGCTGCAGTCTTTTTTGAGGAAGACACAATCCATGCCTTTGGGCCCGGCCATGTGATCATCGTTGACAGTTCAACGATAACAGGCTCCAATGTATTTGATTTGACGGATGGTGAGGCGGTAAGCGTCCACAACGTCACAATGCATGCGCTGGTCGCTGGGAATGCATACAACCTGTCGGACCGGCGCGTCCTGAGCACGGAAGAGCTCGGGACCAAGGGCCTGGAGCATAGGAATGCGTATTCTTGAGCACCGCGCACTGCGCGGGCCGAATTATTATAGCCGTTACAAAGCCATTTTCATGCGGCTCGATATCGAGAATCTCGAAGAACGGCCGAGCGACAAGGTTCCGGGGATTGCCGATGCACTCGAAGCGATCTTGCCAACCATTCATGATCACCGGTGTTCGGTAGGAGAGCCCGGCGGTTTTCTGCAACGGGTGCGTAATGGCACCTACGCGGGCCATATGGTTGAGCATGTGGCGATCGAATTGCAGAACCTTGTCGGGATTTCGGTGGGCTACGGCAAGACCGTCGATAGCTACGATCCCGGCGTTTACAATGTCGTCTACCGTTACCGCGACGAGGCGACCGGCCTTGCAGCGGGCGAGGCGGCGGTGGACATCGTGCGCACGCTCTATGACGGCGGGCGTGTCGATCTTGCCCCGATCATCGAGCATCTCAAGGAAGTGCGCGACGCAAACGCGCTCGGCCCCTCGACCGGGGCGATTGTGGACGCCGCCAAGGCGCGCAACATTCCCTATTACAACCTGACGGAGGGCACCAGCTATACCCAGTTGGGTCATGGCGTGAAGCAGCGCCGCTTTCAGGCCACGGTGACCGACGCATCGGGGATCATCGGGCATTCCATCGCGGACGACAAGGACTGGACCAAACAGATTCTCGGCGATGCGGGTGTGACCGTGCCAAAGGGTTATACCTGCTATTCGTGGGATGAAGTGAAAGAGGCCGCCGAATGGATCGGTTGGCCAGTGGTGACCAAGCCACTTGCGGGCAACCACGGCCGCGGGGTGACAACGGACATCGGCAACATGGAAGACCTGAAATCGGGCTACGAGGCGGCGCTGGCGCGGGTGCGCGACAGTTCCCGCGCGGTGATAGTCGAAAGCTATGTCAGCGGCGAGGATCACCGGATGCTGGTGATCGACGGAAAGCTGGTCGCTGCCGCGCGTCGGCGCCCTGCCCATGTCATGGGCGATGGAAAATCGACGATCCGGCAACTGATCGACAAGGCCAACGAAGACCCGCGACGCGGCGTCGGACATGAAAACCTTCTTACCCAGATCAATGTGGACGAACAGACCCAGCGGATGCTGGAGCAGGCAGAGTTCTCGCTCGAGAGCGTGCCTGCCGAGAGCGAGATGGTGTTTCTCAAGTCCACGGCCAACATCTCGACCGGGGGAACGGCCACGGATCTGACAGACGAGGTGCATCCAGAGATCAAGTTCGCGATGGAAAGGATCGCCCGCCTTGTCGGGCTGGATATCATCGGCATTGACTTGCTGGCCGAAACGCTGACCCGGCCCCTTGATCAGCAATCGGCCGGCGTCGTCGAGGTGAACGCCGGTCCGGGCTTTCGCATGCACATGTCGCCCACCCACGGCACGCCGCGTCCCGTGGGCGAGCATGTAGTCGATATGCTGTTCCCCGACGTGACCGACAATGGACGCGTCCCGATCACGGCGATCACCGGCACCAATGGCAAGACCACGACGACGCGCCTGACCTCTCATATCCTGCGCCAATCGGGGCTTTCAGTCGGTATGGGGTGCACTGGCACGGTAGAGATCGACAATCATGTTATCCTGCGCGGTGATTATTCCGGCCCGGCCGCGGCGCAGGCGGTGCTGCGCGAACCCACCGTCGAGCACGCGGTGCTGGAGGTTGCCCGCGGCGGCATCATGCGCCGTGGTCTCGGGTTCGATGAATGCGATGTCGGCGTGTTGCTGAACATCGCCTCTGATCACTTGGGTGAACGCGACATTCATACTCTGGACGAACTGGCGCGCTGCAAGACCGTGGTCGTGGACGCCGTCAAGAAAGAGGGCGGGTTTTGCGTTCTGAATGCCGACGATCCGCTGGTGATGGAGCATGGCAGCTACTGGGCCCGCGGCGAAATCATTTATTTCACGATGGATCCCGAAAACCCTGCCTTGCGCGCTCACTTGAGCGAGACTGGCATGGTCGTCACGGTCAGGCATGGGCGCATCGTGCTGATGCGCGGCAAGGTCGTGGTGGACGTTGTAGACGTGAACGACGTGCCCATCGCGTTCGAGGGACACGCGCCCTTCAACGTCCAGAATGCCATGGCCGCCACGGCGATCGCGCTGGCGCATGGCTTGGATATCGATGATATCCGCGCCGGGTTGCTGACATTCCACCCCACGCCCGCGCAGATGCCGGGGCGCACCAACTATTTCGAGGCTGACGGTGTGAAGTGCCTGATCGACTACGGCCACAACGTGCCCGCGCTCAAGGCACTGGAACCGCTGGTCAATGGATTGGGACGTCAACGCAAGATTGGCGTTTCGACCGCGCCGGGCAATCGCCGCGACGAGGACCTGGCCGCGCTCGGGGCGCAGTTGGCCGGAATGTGCGACATTCTCTATATCTACGAGACCGATGCGCGCGGACGCACCGAAGGTGAAACCGCCAGCCTCATTCGCGAAGGCGCGGAAGGGGCCGGTGCGGATTGCGTCGTTCATGTCATCATGAGCGAGGAAGAGGCCGTGACCCGCGCCATCGCGGATGCACAGCCGGGTGATTTCCTGCTGCTGCTGGTAGATGACATCGCCGGCGCAGCCGAGCGCCTCAAGGGTCGCAGTTTTCCAGTTCAGGCCGATCTGGCGCAAGCATGAGCGCACAGATGCCGCGCGACCGACAGCTGCACGCCCTGACAAGAAAGGACCACGCACAATGACCAGACACGTTTTCGTCGTCGGAATGAACGCGCTCAACGCTGAACGGCTCAAGAGGCTCAGGGGCGTCGAGGACGTGGTCTTTCATCCCCTGTTGACCGCTGAGGCAGTGTCGGAGACACAGGAGTTCGACATACCCGCCATGCTGGCCCAAGCCGAGGCGACGCTTGATGCGCAAGAGGGGTCGATCGATGCCATCGTGGGCTACATCGACTTTCCCGTGTCGACGATGCTACCGCTGCTGTGCGCGAAATACGGCACCCGCAATGCGTCGCTGGAAAGTCTTCTGAAATGCGAGCACAAGTATTGGTCGCGCAAGGTCATGGCAGAGGTGATCCCCGATCACGTGCCGAAGTTCACTGCCTTCGATCCGTTCGACGACGACGCGCTGTCACGCATAGGCGAGGCAGATCTGCGCTTTCCCTTCTTCGTGAAACCGATCAAGTCGTCGGGCTCGCGGCTGGGTTTCCGTATCGACAGCCCAGAGGATTTCGATTATGCCATCGCCGCCTTTCGCGCCGAGATCGGCCAGATTTCCGAACCCTTCAATTACATCCTGGATCAGGCCGATCTGCCCGACGACATCAAGGCCATCGAAGGTCATTACTGCATGGCAGAACAGGTGATAGGCGGGCGGCAATGCACCGTCGAGGGCTACGTTCACGAAGGCGAGGTCGTGCCCTACGGCACCGTGGATTCCATCCGCTACCCACAAGTGCTGAGCTTTTTCTACTATCTCTATCCCTCGACACTGCCGCAGCGCGTGCAGGACAAGATGAACGAACTCACCCGCGATGTCATGGCCCATATCGGCTATGACAATGCCGGCTTCAACATCGAGTATTACTGGGACGAGGTGCAGAACAAGATCTGGCTGCTGGAAATCAACACGCGTATCGCGCAATCACATTGCGACCTGTTCGAAATGGTCGATGGGGTCAGCCATCAGCAGGTGACGATTGACCTCGGGCTGGGGCGCAGGCCCGATATGCCCCACGGTGAAGGCCCCGAGAACGTCGCGGCCGAGTTTTTCTACCGGGTGTTCTTCAACGATGCGACGGTGGCGCGCGCACCTTCCCGCGCCGAGATCGAAGTTGCCGCCGAACAGGTCGAAGGCACACGCATCGCATCCTATGTCAAACGCGGAATGAAGCTGTCGGAACTGCCCGAACAGGACGCCTACAGCTACGCCGTCGCCTCGGTCTGGATGGGGGCGGGCAAGCAGTCCAAGCTGTTGTGGAATTACGAGCAGGTGATGAAACGCCTGAATTACGAATTCACCGATATCGTGGAATGACGGGGCGAAACCGCTGGACTTCCGCGCGCCTGGACACAATAGCATCATGTGCCTCGTCGGACATAACACTGGACCCATCCAATGATAATTGACACCCCGCTGCCCGCGCCGGTGCGCGAAATCGAGCATCTCGAGATTCCCATGCCGGATGGCACACGGCTGGCCGCGCGTATTTGGATGCCCGAAAGCGCCCAAGCACAGCCGGTTCCTGCGATCCTTGAATACATACCATACCGCAAGAACGACAAGACGCTGGAGCGAGACCACGCACGCGCCCCTTGGCTTGCGGCGCGAGGCTATGCCTATGTCCGCGTCGATCTGCGCGGCACCGGAGAATCCGAAGGCGTGATGACCGACGAATACACCGAAACCGAATTGCAGGACGGTTGCGATGTCATCGCCTGGATCGCGGATCAGTCGTGGTGCGACGGCGGCGTCGGCATCGTCGGCATTTCCTGGGGCGGGTTCAATGGGTTGCAACTGGCCGCCCTGCAACCGCCCGCGCTCAAGGCCGTCGTGTCGATTTGCTCGACCGATGACCGCTATGCCGATGATATCCACTACATGGGTGGCACCCTGCTTGGCGATCAACTGTCTTGGGCCTCGGTGATGTTTGGGATCAACACGCTGCCGCCCGACCCGGCGCATGTCGGCGATCGCTGGCGCGAAATGTGGGAGGAGCGGCTGAACGGCTCCGGTCTGTGGCTGAAGAACTGGCTGGAGCATCAGACCCGCGACGCGTTCTGGAAGCACGGGTCGATCTGCGAGAACTACTCCGATATCCGAATCCCTGTTTACGCGGTCAGCGGCTGGGCCGACGGTTATTGCCGTACGGTTTTCCGGTTGGTCGAAAACCTGCCCGGTCCGGTCAAGGGCATCGTGGGCCCTTGGGCGCACCGGTATCCGCATGTGGGGGCGCCGGGCCCGGCAATTGACTGGCTGGGTGAGGAAACCCGCTGGTGGGATCAGTGGCTCAAGGGCCAGGATACCGGCATCATGGACGAGCCGCCGCTGCGCGTGTTCCTTCAGGATCACGCCCGCCCGCAGACCCATTATGAGCAGCGTGACGGGTACTGGATCACCGAACCGTCTTGGCCGTCGCCCAACGTTGTCCCGACGGCCTTTGCGCTTGGGGCACAGGGGCAGCTATCGGCGACGGGCGACTTGCCTGCCGGGTGGTGCGACATCGCCTCGCCACTGTGGGTCGGGCGGCACGGGGGCAAGTGGTGCTCCTACGCGCACCCCGGCGACCAACCCGGCGATCAGCGGCGCGACGATGCCGGTAGCCTGACATTTGAGACCGCTCCGCTGTCCGAGCCAATGCACATGGTCGGCGATCCCAATCTCATGCTGACCTTCACCGTCGATCAGCCGGTGGCGCAAGTCGCGGTGCGGCTCATGGACGTGGCCCCCGACGGCGCCGCGACGCGGGTCAGCTACGGTCTGCTGAACCTCACGCATCGCGACGGCCACGAACACCCCGCGCCGCTTGTGCCGGGGCAGAGCTACACCGTGGACGTGCCGATGAAGCATGTCGCGCAGACATTCCGCGCCGGGCATTGCATCCGTCTGGGTCTGTCGACCAGCTACTTCCCTCTGGCCTGGCCCGCACCCGCGCCCGTCACGCTGCAGGTAGACACGGGCCAAACCACGCTGACCTTGCCGCTGCGCACCGACCGGCCAGAGCCCGCGCCGGCCTTTGCCGCGCCGCGCGCGGGTCCGCCGCTTGACGTCACCTTCGAGACACCGCCGCAATCGGAATGGGTGCTGTCCGAGGACATGGATACCGGTCGCCTGACCATTGATGTGCGCGATCACGAAGGTGCCGCACATATCACCGAACACGGGATCACCCATTCTGCCGAAGGGGTTGAGCATTATTCCATCCTCCCCGATGATCCGCTTTCGGCCGAAGGTGTGGTGACATGGACCCACGAAATGCGGCGCGAGGACTGGGACATCCGCACCGAGACCACCACGCGGCTAACATCCACGGTGTCGGAGTTTCACATCGAGGCGCGCCTGCGTTCATGGCAGGACGAGGAGATCGTGCATGAGGAGGTCTGGCACGAAGCGATCCCGCGGAACGGCATCTGAAGATACCCAACCCTAGTGAAAGATTCGTATAGATCTCGTGAAATCACGTAAGCATGATACTTGGCCTCATCTCAGGACATGACGCCAATGACTTCGCTCTCACAGCCCGCAACCGCGCTTACATTCCGCGCGCCGTCAAGCAAGGACGGGACGGATGTGATGTGGGATCTGAGCCGCAAAAGCGGCGCGCTCGACGAAAACTCGATGTATTGCAGACCCCGTCGCCGCATTTCGAGACACGTCCGAACCAATCAATTTCTTCAGATTGGTGCCTTCGAGGCGTGAGACACCGAAAGGCCCCGACATTCGCGGCCTTCCAAAAGCGCGACGGGGCTGCCTGTGGCAGCACATTATTGTGCAACTTTTCCAAACAGCGACCCTACCGGGGTTTGACGTATCCCATCGTCGGAGCGGGTGAGAAATAGCGCATCCAAGCCTTGTTGGCGGGCGAGGGCGGAGCCCTTGTCAACTCCGCGCACCATCAAGGCCGTTGCCCATGCGTCCGCGTCCATGCAGCTCTTCGTCACAACGCTAACCGAGGCCGGACCGCCCCGGACGGGACCGCCAAGTGCCGGGTCGATAGTGTGTGACAGGCGCTGGCCGTCATCCAGTTCGACCCAGTGGCGATAATCGCCCGAGGTTGCGATGGCCGCATCTTGCAGTGCCAGAACCGAAATCGGTGCGCGCCGGTCGTGGTCGGGGCGTTCCAGGGCGACGGCCCATGGCCGTTCATCGGGGTGCTGCCCCTGTGCGCGCAATTCACCATCCAGCCCCACCAGTGCGTGGCGGATGCCATATTGGCCAAGGACCGCCATCATTCGGTCCACACCGTAGCCCTTGGCAATCCCTGACAGATCCAAGGTCATGGGTGCATGCTTGCGCGCGGTCATCGTCAGCCGATCCAGTTCCAATGCCTCATGCGCAGGGAGGCGGGGTTTTCCAAACGAGGCGCGCATTCGGTCCGTGTTGGCCGCGTTCGGGCCAAACCCCCAGGCATCCACGACATCGCCCGTGCCAACATCGAACGCCCCTTCCGAGGCGCGCCCGATCACAATCGCCCGCGCAAGAACCTCGACAAGGGGAATAGGCAACTCCACCCAATCTCCCGGTTCCGCCAGGTTGAGGCGCATCAGGTCGGATGATGGTTTCCACGTGGACATCTGTGCATCCACCTCAGCCACTGCATTGGCCAGTGCGGATTCGATCACGGCCAAGTTTCGATTGGGTGGCGCGTAGAACTGCGCAGTCCAGCGGGTGCCCATCGTCGGGCCACTCAGACGGTGGAGAACCGGATCAGTAGACATCTTCGGCATAACGTCCTTCGGCTTTAAGCATTGCCGGGCTAAGGCCCGCCGGTTCCAGGATGTCCGACAATGCGGCCGAGACACCCTCGGCCATGCCGCGCCCGCCGCATACCAGCACCTGCGCGCCATCCGCGATCAGGCGTTTTACGCGTTCGCCATCGCGGCGCAGGCTGTCCTGCACATGCATCGGAGTCGCACCGCGTGAAAAGGCGGTCGTGACCGTACAAAGCCGCCCTTCGGCGCGCCATTGGCTCAGATCTTCGCCATATAGCAGGTCGCTATCAGGGTGGCGCGTGCCGAAATACAGGTGCATGGCGCGCCCCGGACGGTTGGCGCGGGCGAACCCGGCCAACGGGCCAACCCCGGTGCCCGCCCCGATCAGAATTACGGGGCGGCGCCCCGGCGCAGGGCGAAAATCCGGGTTCGGACGAATGAATGCACTGATCTGCGCGCCCGGTTCAAGCGACAGAAGCTGCCCCGAGCACAGGCCGCCCGGATGCTTGCGCACGCAGATTTCAATGAACCCGTCGCGACGCGAGGATGCCAACGAATAAAAGCGCGGCGCCTCGCTACCTTGGGGAACAATGCCCAGCAGATCGCCCGCCTCGAACCGCGGAAGCGAGCGCCCCGTTACCCGCTGCCAAAATCCGCCACGCCGCGGCAAGGCAAATCGCAAGATCGCTGTCGGGGCCTGCATTTCGGCACCATATTCGCGGCGCGAGACGAGGGTAAGCGTCTGTTGGCGGGGCAGGGTGGGTTGATGGGTCAGCTCCAAAGGCGCGATCTCCATCGCGGCTCCGAGCGCACGGCCCCAGCGGCTGAAATCCTGCGGCGACTGGCGGTCAACGCAATCCATGGGCAGCAGCATCGGCCATCCGTGCGCTTGGGCGGTATCGGACACGCGGTGTGCATATGCGCAAAATTCGGGGAATTGCCTGTCGCCAAAACCAAGGATCGCCATCGGCAGGCGCGGGGCCGTGTCTGGCATGGATACGAGCCTGTCCAGGAAGGCCCCGGCCGATGCCGGGGCATCGCCATCACCATAAGTCGCAGCCAATACGATTAGACGATCGGCCCGGCGATATGTCTGCGGGGCAAATCGCGCCATGGGCGCCGTGTGCACGCGCCCCCCCTTTGCCGTCAGTGCCGCATGGAGCGTGGCGGCAAAACCCCATGTACTGCCGCCTTCGCTACCGACAAGGATCACCGTATCGGCGTTGCCTGCGCTCGCGTTTGCGGGAATGCGGGGGGGACGGGTGCCACGATTGCGAAACCACATCACCGCGCCCGTTATGGCCAGGGCTGGCACACAGAACGCCATCAGGCCCAGGATCAGGCCAAGCCACCACGCGCCTTCGCCCGTGTGAAGCATGTAGATCGTTTCATTGAAGCGCTGCATCGGGCTTTTCTGCATCCATGTCAGCATCTCGCCAGTGCCCTGATCTATGTAACCTTCGCCTGAGTGCGTCCTTATGGTGAACACGTCGGTAGGATCGTCCGGGTAGGGAAAGACAAGTTCCCGCAGATCTCCGACGGGCGTATCGCGCAGGAACGCCATGTTTGCGGGATTGGCGCCGGTCTGGCCGCTGACTTGTGCCGGAAACGCGGCTGGTGTCTTGCCGTGCGGCAAAATGTTGAACGTGCCCGCCGCCATGATCAGGGCCGTGAGGCCGGACAGCAGGATGCCTGGCGCGGCAAAACGACCAAATTCCACATGCAGACGGGCCGAAAGATTGCCGCGCGGGCGAGACATCAACCGCCGCCAACCGCCAAGACGCCGCGCCGTCAGCATCAGGCCAGACACCGTAAGAAGCAGCATCGCCCCGCCTCCCGCGATGGCTGCGATACGACCGCCATCACCCAGGAACAACGAGCGGTGCAGGTTCTTGACCCAGCGGGCAAAGCCCGAGGGTTCATACGGGGCGATTCCCGCGCCCGTGTTCGGATCGACAACAACGGACCCCGGGCGCCCATCCTCGAAGTAGAAGGCGGTGATCCGCCCGTTCGGGCTGCGCTTGATCTGTTCGACGCCCGGAATGTTTGCCATTACCCGCGCGCTCAGGTCGGCAACGCTCAACCCGGCGGGGTCATTCGGTGTGCTGACCCGCTCGACGGCAGGCATGATTGACAGGACGGCTCCGCTGAGCGTCAGGACAACCACCAGCAGCGCGGCGACAAGGCCCGGAAACTTGTGCAAGGCACGGGTCATGGCAGGCTCCTTTCCGAGGGATCACATGTCGTAGGTGAAGTTCGCGATATAGCGCCGCCCGCGATTTGCCTGGCCTGCACCATCGCGGGTCAGCGGTACGATCACTTCGGACGGGCTGTCGCGCATGTCCTCGACGGCGGCGTCGATATGCAGCTCGTAGCCCGCATCGAACAACGCCTCGTTCAGGTCCAGCGTGATCGTCAGGCTGCGGCCGGCACCGACGCTGGCGCCAGTGATGCCGTTGATCTCGGCGGTATTGCCCCCGGTAGCGCGATACCAGTCGCGCATGTGTTCATAATATTTCGACTTGCCGCCGGCCATCCACAGACTGCCCTTATAGGCGCCTTGGGCATCGGTGACATATATGGCCAGGTATGCGCCGTCACCGCCGTAGTTGTTCATCTGTGTCGTCATCGTCACGGGCTTGGCCATTGCCAGTCCAGGCAGGGTCAGGGCGGTTGTCAAGGCAAGGGCGGAAAGAAGCGATTTCATGATCTGTCTCCTGAGTCTCGAATTGCTCTGCCAAAGGTATTAGCGCCGCCACCTGAGCGCGTACTGACAGGCAAGGTGAAAATTTGTCAGGGCGCTGTAAGGTTCGTCCCCCGGCCAGGGCAAAGCAGGGCAGGGGGCAGAAAACAGTTGCCCCGCCGCCCCTGAAGGAGGACGACGGGGCGCGCGCGGCCCGTGGGGTGGTACAACACCGCGCGATTCGCATGTCTCATTGGCGTCAGGCCATGTCGCCCGGCTCGGCAGGGCGCTTGCGCCCGGTGATCATGGCGCGCACAAGGTTTTCGCGGTGGCGCATTGATGCCAGCGCGACGCCGCCGATGTGCAGCACCACCAGAACCAACATCAGGTTGGCCAGCACCTCATGTGCTTCCTCGACAAACTCTCCGCCATCCTCGCCGCGGGTAGAGTATCCGCCATATTCGCCGTCTTCATCCGCATGGGCAGGCGCCACGATACCGGGCATCTCGGGCAACATCGCGATCCGCGCCGGGTTTTCCAGCAGCCAGCCACTAAAGGCAGTGCCGGACATGGTCAGGAGCAGGGCAACGATCATCGCCGCGCCCGCCGGGTTATGCCCCAGGTAACGCGCCTCGCGTCCTTTCAGGACATCGCGCAAATAAGCCAGTGTCGCTGTCGGACCGCGCACGAATTGCGAGAACCGCGCATAATGCGAGCCGACCAGCCCCCAGATCAGGCGCAGGCCAATCAGCCCCGCCGCGATGTATCCAGACCATTCATGCAGGAAATCGCTTTCTTCGGCCGACAGCCACGCGACGATGAACACGGCAACAAGGCTCCAGTGAAACACCCTTACCAGCGGATCCCAGACGCGGACGTTCATTTACTGACACTCCCCGAATTGAAAAGGCCATTGTCAGGCGTCTGCCCGGTCGGGGCGGATTTCATATCCCCGCGCTGGCCGCGTCGATTGTCATCGTCATCATCGTCGTCGTCATCATCCTCATATTCGAATTCCCGCACCGCCAGCGTCCCCGGATCGATCTTGACCTCGATCTCGCGGCCTTCCGCATCGCGGCCCTTGATCTCATAGCAGCCGTCATCGACCTTGATACGCCGCACGGTCCAGCCATTTTGCTCGGCAAGGTTCAGCACCGCGCCACGCGGCTGCCAATCCGACATGGAGACATAACAGTCGTCATCATCCGCCCATGCCGCTCCAGAAAGTCCCAGCCCGGCACACGTCACCACGGTCAACAAGGAATATCTCATTGCTCAAACTCCTAGAAACAGGTCATTGTCCATTTGATATGCCAGATTTCTGACAGTGCGCTGAAGTCCAGACATTACATTCGTCAGCCCCCTGTCAGTTTTCCCGACGAAAAAAGCGCCGGTGGGATACGAAAATTGGCAAGAACAGGAGTGCAGGCGCATGCGCGTGTTGCTGATCGAAGATGATACCGTTCTGGGTGGCGCCGTGCGTGATCAGATTGTCGCGGACGGGCATTCCGTGGATTGGGCCGCGCGCCTGGACGAGGCAGAGGACTACCTTGCCGTCGCCACATATGATCTGGCACTGCTCGACCTGATGTTGCCCGATGGGCGCGGTCAGCCGTTCTTGCGCAAGCTGCGCGCACGCGGCGTCAAGACGCCCGTCATCATCCTTACCGCGCTTGACCAGATCAGCGACCGGATCGAAGGGCTGAATGCTGGCGCTGACGACTACATGGTCAAACCCTTCGACCTGAGCGAACTTTCGGCACGGTTGAACGCCGTTGCGCGGCGTTATAGCGGCAACCCCAACCCGGTGCTTCATATAGATGACCTCGAGATCGACCTTGCCGCGCGCACCGTGCGCCGAAACGGCCAGGCGGTCGCGTTGACAGCGCGCGAATGGGTTCTGCTGGAGGCACTCGTTCGCCGGCCTGGCCAGATCCTGTCGAAAAGCCAACTCGAAGAGAGGCTCTATTCCTTTGATGTCGAAATCGAAAGCAACACGATCGAAGTGCATGTCAGCCGTTTGCGCAAGAAGCTGGGCCGTGACACGATCAGGACGGTACGCGGCATGGGATACCAGGTAGAACTGCGATGAGGTCTGTCACATCCCTGCAAGCACGATTGGCGCTGACCCTCGGGATCGGCATATCGCTGCTTTGGGTCGTGGCGATGTTTTCGACAGCACAGGTTCTGCGGCATGAAATCGACGAGGTGTTCGATTCCGCGCTCGAGGAAACCGCGCAACGCATATTGCCGCTCGCGGTGATCGACGTGATCGGACGCGAGGCACAAGACAATGCGCAAAGTGTAACCCCCCTCAGGCAGCACGAGGAATATTTCACCTATGTCGTGCGCGACGAACAGGGCGGGGTGCTCATGCGCTCGCACAGTGCCGATCTGAAGGATTTCCCGCCGTTCGAAAGCGTGGGATTCGCCCGCACCAAGACGCATCGCCTATATCACGATGCCGCGTTGCAGGGGACCATCACCATCACCGTGGCCGAACCGCTCAGCCACAGGGCCGAGGCGTTACGCGAATCGCTCACGGCCTTGGTGTGGCCGGTGCTGATCCTTCTCCCGTTAAGCATCGTGGGCATATACGCCGTCGTGCGCCATAGCTTTGGCCCCGTCCGTAACTTTCGCGATGCGTTGGCTGCGCGCGGGGCGGGCGATCTGACAGCGGTTGGTGATGAGGGTCTGCCGGACGAAATTCGCCCGGTCGCCGATACCGTCAACCGGTTGCTGGACAAGCTCCGCCGCGCCCTCGAGGCCGAACGCGCCTTCGCCGCCAATGCCGCGCACGAGCTGCGCACCCCGGTCGCCGCTGCGCTGGCGCAGGTACAGCGGTTGCGCGCACAAGCGCGCGACACACAGACCGAAACCCGCGCTGCAGACATTGAAACCGCGCTGAAACGCCTCAACAGGTTGTCGGAAAAGCTGCTGCAACTTTCCCGCGCCGAGGCAGGGCGCATGCGAAGTGACACCTTCGGCGATGTGCGGCCAATCATCGAAATGGTCACCTCTGATATTCGCGGCCTCGATACGTCCGGGCAAATTACGCTGGACGTCCCGGATACGCCTGTCATGTCCGATATCGACGTTGACGCGTTGGCCATCACGCTGCGCAATCTTGTTGAGAACGCCATGCGCCACGGGTCCGAGGGCCAACCCGTCCAGATAATCCTGGACGAGGGTGGGGCACTGAGCGTGCGCAACGATTGCGACCCGGTTTCCCCAGATGACATGCAATATCTGACCACGAGGTTTCAGCGCGGTCAGACCGAGTCGGACGGTAGCGGCCTGGGGCTGTCAATCGTGGGCGCAATTGCCGATGGCGTAGGGACGCGGTTCGAGTTGATTTCTCCGATACCGGGAAAGAAGCGTGGATTCGAGGCGACCTTTCAGATACCGCTGACGAGCCGTGCCTGATCGTACAAAGTAAGTGCGCATAATAAGTATTATGTTAAAATAACCTGCATTTAGATTTTGTGCCGTAACTGGGTAAAGTTACTTTCAAACAATAACTTAGACTGCACTCCTGATACTAACGTCAAACACCAAAGCGCGGCAAATATACCGCGCAGATCGTTGTTTTGGTGCGAAAAAAACGTACATCCCTTTCCCCGAAACAGTTTTTCCTTATGCTGCAATTCAGCAGAGAATAAGGCGCACGTGTCATGATATCTATCCTGATTTTGAATGGACCAAACCTGAATTTGTTAGGTACGCGACAGCCAGAGGTTTACGGTCATGCAACCTTGGCGGATATCGAAACACTCTGCCACGACAAGGCCGCTGCGCTTGGTGTCGAGGTGTTGTTTTCACAAAGCAACAGCGAAGGAACGCTGATCGACATGCTGCACGCCGCGCGCGGCACGCATGATGGCGTGATCCTGAATGCCGGCGCCTATACCCATAGCTCGATCGCCCTGATGGATGCGATTTCCTCTGTTGAGCTGCCCGTGATCGAATTGCACCTTTCGAATATTCATGCGCGCGAATCATTTCGCCAAAAATCCTATATCGCGCCTGTCGCCATAGGCCAGATATGCGGCTTTGGCGCAGCCGGGTATCCGCTGGCCATGGATGCGTTGTTGGGACACCTCAAGGCGAACGGTGCTGCATGACAACACTGGCGCGGCACTTGGTGGCCCTGACAAATGCGCAGAGCCTGGAAGAGCTGTGGGACATGCACACGCGGCGCATGGCTGAATACGGGTTTGATCGCCTGCTATACGGCTTTACCAATTACCGAACCTCCAATTCCCTTGGCGATCCGGCTGATTTCATCGTTCTTTCGAACCATGACAAGCGGTATGTCCAGCGCTATATCGACGATGGGCTGTATTTCGATGCCCCCATGACGCAATGGGCGCTGGAAAACGAGGGGTCGTGCAGTTGGTCGCGGACGCAGCGTCTACTGGCCAGCGGTGCGCTGACCGAGGCGCAAAGGCGCGTTGTTCGCTTCAATCGTTCGTTTCAGGTGAACGCGGGCTATTCGATCAGTTTCCGCGCCATATCATCGCGCGCCAAAGGCGCAATCGGCCTGTCCGCGCGACCAGGCCTGAGTCAGGAGGATGTTGACGCGATCTGGAACAAGGATGGCATGGATATTCTTGTGATGAACAACGTGGCGCATCTGAAGATAACGTCACTCCCGTTCTCCGGCTCCCACAGAACGCTTACATCTCGCCAGCGCGAAGTTCTGGAATGGGTCGGCGATGGCAAGACGACGCAGGATATAGCAACCCTACTTGGCATATCTCGCGCGATGGTAGAAAAACATCTTCGCCTCGCCCGCCAATCACTCGGCGTTGAGACCACGACGCAAGCGGTATTGAAGGCAGTTCTGCACAACCAGATGTATGTACTTTGAGTACCTTGAGTTGCATTGAAACACAAAACTCACGAATAGCGTGCTTTGCTTGATCGGTTTCAAGGTCAGGAATACCCCACTTTCCCGGCAAGCGATAAGTGGGCACTATCAAAATGTTCCGTGAGTGGAGGCTTAGCCTTTGGAACGCGGGATCGCATCCTTGGAATATCTGGGCGCTGCGATCCTTGTTCCGGTGTGTAACCGGTTGTCGGCCCGGTGTTCGTATTCATCCGTTCTCCGGGTCGGCGCTTTATTCCTGCCCTTCGGCAAGAACGAAAACGGTGCCACCCAGTTTGGGCAGCACCGCTTGTATTCGGCCGCGCACCTGCCGAGCGCACGGCGCATTGCGTATGATCAGCCCTGGGCGGCCTTGGCCACTTCGGCTGCGAAGTCTTCCTTCTCAACCACGATGCCCTCGCCCACTTCCATGCGAACGAACCCGGTGATCTCTGCGCCGGCTTCCTTGGCGGCGGCCTCGACCGTCAGGTCGGGGTTGACGACGAATGCTTGACCAAGAAGCGTAACCTCGGAAAGGAACTTCTTCATGCGGCCTTCGATCATCTTTTCGATGACTTGCTCGGGCTTGCCGGATTCGCGCGCGATGTCGATCTGCACCTGGCGCTCCTTCTCCACGACAGCGGGATCAAGATCGGCCTCGCCCAGAGATGCCGGGTTGGCCGCCGCGATGTGCATGGCCACCTGGCGCGCAAACGCCTCGTCGCCGCCCTTGGTTGCAACCAGAACGCCGATCTTGCCCATGCCATCGGCGGCTGCGTTGTGCACGTAAGACACCAGCGTATCGCCCTCGATATGCTGCAACCGGCGCAGCGACATGTTTTCACCGATCGTGGCAATCTTGTCGGTTAGCGTGTCCTCGACGGTCTTGCCGCCCAGATCGGTTGATTTCAGCGTCTCCAGGTCATCGACATTCATCGCGGCCTTGGCGATGTCGGCGACCATGCTCTGTAATTCACCGTTCTTTGCGACGAAGTCGGTCTCGGCGTTAACCTCGACGGCCACGCCTTTGCCCCCTTCGATGGTGACGGCGACCAGGCCCTCGGCTGCGGTGCGATCGGATTTTTTCGCCGCTTTCGACAGCCCCTTGGTCCGCAGCCAGTCAACGGCGGCGTCCATGTCACCGTCATTTTCGGTCAGCGCCTTCTTGGCGTCCATCATGCCTGCGCCCGTGCTGTCGCGCAGCT
>CAZOKA010000011.1:0-18049 GCA_964580265.1 uncultured Rhodobacterales bacterium
TGTATATCGGGGATACCGATGACGGCTCTGGCCTGCATCACATGGTGTACGAGGTTGTCGACAACGGGATCGACGAGGCATTGGCCGGCCACGCGGATGCCGTGTCGGTAAAAATTCATGCCGATAGCAGCGTCTCGGTCAGCGACAATGGCCGGGGTATCCCGGTTGGCATTCACGAGGGCGAAGGTGTTTCTGCGGCCGAAGTCATCATGACCCAGCTACACGCCGGCGGGAAGTTCGATCAGAATTCCTACAAGGTTTCGGGTGGCCTGCATGGGGTTGGGGTTTCGGTGGTCAACGCGCTGTCTGACTGGCTCGAACTGCGGATCTGGCGCGAAGGGAAAGAGCATTATGCTCGTTTCGAGCATGGCGAAACCGTCGAGCACCTGCGCGTGGTGGGCGATGCGCAGGGGCGCAAAGGGACAGAGGTTCGGTTTCTGGCGTCCACCGACACGTTTTCCGATCGCGAATATGTGTTCGAGACGTTGGAGAAGCGCCTTCGTGAACTGGCCTTTTTGAACTCGGGCGTGCGCATTATCCTGGAAGATGAGCGCCCTGCGGAGCCAATGCGCAGCGAGTTGTTCTACGAAGGTGGCGTTCGCGAATTCGTCAAGTACCTCGACCGCTCGAAATCCTCGATCATGTCAGAGCCGATCCACATGGTGGGGGAACGTGACGGCATTATCGTCGAAGTGGCGATGTGGTGGAATGACACCTTTCACGAAACCGTGCTGCCGTTTACCAACAACATCCCGCAGCGCGATGGCGGCACGCACATGGCCGGTTTTCGCGGCGCGCTGACCCGCACCATCAACAACTACGCTCAATCCAGCGGCATCGCCAAGAAGGAGAAGGTCAGCTTCACCGGGGATGATGCGCGCGAGGGGTTGACCTGCGTGTTATCGGTCAAGGTGCCTGATCCGAAATTCTCAAGTCAGACCAAGGACAAGCTGGTCAGCTCCGAAGTGCGCCCGGCCGTCGAGGGGTTGGTCAACGAACGCCTTGCCGAGTGGTTCGAGGAGAACCCGAACGAAGCAAAGGTTATCGTATCCAAGATCATCGAGGCCGCCCTGGCCCGCGAAGCTGCGCGTAAAGCACGCGACCTGACGCGGCGAAAATCGGCTCTGGATGTGAATTTCCTGGCCGGCAAGCTCAAGGATTGCTCCGAGAAAGACCCGTCCAAAACCGAGATTTTTCTTGTCGAAGGCGATAGCGCTGGCGGCTCTGCCCAAACTGGCCGCGACCGCGCGACACAAGCGATCTTGCCTCTGAAAGGCAAGATTCTGAACGTCGAGCGCGCGCGCTTCGACCGTATGCTTGCCAGCCAGGAGATCGGCAACCTGGTGATGGCGCTTGGCACCGGGATCGGGCGGGATGAATTCAACATCGAAAAGCTACGCTACCACAAGATCGTCATCATGACCGACGCCGATGTTGATGGCGCGCACATTCGAACGCTTCTGTTGACGTTCTTTTATCGGCAAATGCCTGAATTGATCGAGGGCGGATACCTCTATATCGCGCAGCCGCCGCTCTACAAGGTGATGCGCGGAAAGTCCGAGGTTTATATCAAGGACGAAGCCGCGATGAACGATTACCTGATTCAACAGGGCGTTGAGGGGGCCGTTCTGCGGTTGGCGGACGGGCAGGAGCTTTCAGGCCAGGATCTTGTTCGCGTGGTGGACGAGGCGCGCCAACTCAAGCGTGTGCTGGATGCCTTCCCCACACATTATCCCCGGCATATTCTTGAACAGGCAGCGATTGCCGGGGCCTTTGTGCCCGGTGCGGTTGATGCCGACTTGCAAGGTACGGCTGACAAGGTCGCGGCGCGGTTGAACCAGATCGCGCTTGAATATGAACGCGGCTGGCAAGGGCGAATCACGCAGGATCACGGTATCCGGCTGGCGCGCATCCTGCGCGGCGTCGAAGAAGTGCGCACGCTGGACGGCCCGATGCTCAGGTCCGGGGAGGCGCGCAAGACCAGCAGTTTCACCGAGAAGCTGCAAGAGATCTACAACTCTCCGGCGGAATTGCACCGCAAGGACCGTCATGTGCGCATATACGGGCCGCTGGGATTGCTGGATGCCATCCTCAAGGAGGGTGAAAAGGGTCTGACGGTACAGCGCTACAAGGGCCTGGGCGAAATGAACCCGAACCAGTTGTGGGAGACGACGCTGGACCCGGATGCGCGCACGCTCTTGCAGGTCAAGATCGACGATGTGGCCGAGGCGGATGATCTTTTCACCAAACTTATGGGGGACGTTGTCGAACCGCGGCGCGAATTCATACAGAACAATGCGCTGAGTGTTGAAAACCTTGATTTCTGATTGGGCAAGGGACGGAACATGACAAATCACCTCTACCGCCACGATTTGCCCGATGGCCTGGATCTGGGATCAGTCGTTGCGATTGATTGCGAGACCATGGGTCTCAATCCCCACCGTGACAGGCTCTGTGTGGTTCAGCTCTCGGGCGGGGATGGCAATGCGCATTTGGTGCAGATATCCCAGGGTCAGCAAGAGGCACCAAACCTGTGCCGCCTTCTGGAAGATCCTGACGTGCTCAAGTTGTTCCACTTCGGGCGCTTTGATATCGCGGTGATGTATCATGCGTTTGGCGCATTGGCTGCGCCCGTGTATTGCACCAAGATTGCCAGTAAATTGGTGCGCACCTACACTGATCGGCACGGGTTGAAGAACCTGTTGCAGGAATTGCTGGGCGTGGACATTTCGAAGCAGCAGCAAAGCAGTGACTGGGGCGCGGTCGAGTTAAGCACCGCGCAGCAGGACTATGCCGCAAGCGATGTGCTGTACCTGCACAAGCTGCGCACCGCGCTGGATGAGATGTTGGCGCGAGAGGGGCGTATGGACATGGCTCAGGCATGTTTCGATTTCTTGCCAATGCGCGCGCGCCTCGATCTGGCCGGATGGCCGGAAACGGACGTATTCGCGCATTGACGGTGTGGTGGTCTGCCGTGCCGGTCAAGCTGTGTTGGCTTGCCGCTTCGAGTTTTGTCGCGTGCGAGGTGCATGAGCGGGAGAGGCTGGGATAATCATGGCATGGCGCGACACTCTATATTCCCGTGTCATTGCCTGGCTCAAGATCATGCTGCCTCTTTTGGCGCTTGGTCTGTTGGCGACGCTTTTTCTGTTCTCCAACCGGATCGATCCAACCACGATGGAACCCGCGACCGACCTCGACTTGCGCCAGCGGGCCAGCGATGAGCAGATCACCGCGCCGGTGTTCGCAGGGTCATCGGATTCCGGCGATCTGATATCGCTGAACGCTGATGCCGCCCGTCCCGACCCGGAAAACCCCGGACGGATCGTTGTAGATGCGCCGCGCGCTCGAATCGAGATGAAGAGTGGGCTACGGATCGAATCGCGCGCGGATTCGGGCGTATTCACCCTTTCTGAAAGCCGGGTGATCCTGTCCGGATCTGCCTTCCTGAGCAGCTCCGCTGGGTACGAGATTTGGACCGACAGCCTTGATTTGGCGCTTCGGGCCGTGCGTATCGAAAGCAAAACCCCGGTTCGCGCCATGGGGCCACCGGGCCGTTTCACCGCAGGGCGAATGCTCGTAACAGCGCGGCCAGACGGAACCGGCACGCAATTGCTTTTCACACAAGGCGTCAAGCTGATATACGACCCCAGTACATAGGAATTTCTAGCCATGCTATTTGCGCGCATCTTTCTGGTTGTCCTGTTCCTTGCCCCGCTTCCATTGGCAGCACAGGGAGCCGATTTCGCATTTGGCGGTTCCGGGCAGAACACCGACGAGCCGGTAGAAGTGACGGCGGATACCCTTTCTGTGGATCAGGAAAACGGAAAAGCTGTGTTTTCTGGAAATGTACGAGCGATTCAAGGCGACATGAAATTGTCTGCCGAGCGCGTTCTTGTCGTCTACTCCGATGACCGAACCCGCATTGCCAGGCTCGAAGCAAGTGGCGGTGTGACCATCGTCAGTGGTGCCGACGCAGCCGAGGCGCGCACTGCGGATTATGATATTGACGCCGGGCAAATCGTGATGCGCGGCGATGTGATTTTGGTGCAAGGCGAGAATGTCATGAATGCGCAGAACATGACTGTTGATCTGAACACCGGCGCAGCCCGAATGGACGGCCGTGTGCGCACCATCATGAATCCAGGGAAGTGATCCGTATGGCCGCGCATGACCTGACAGTCGCGCAAGGACATTCGGGCCTTGAGACCAGAAACTTGCGAAAAAGCTATCGCAAGCGCGTCGTAATTCGCGATGTCAGCCTGACCCTTAATCGGGGCGAGGTGGTCGGCCTGCTTGGCCCGAACGGTTGCGGCAAATCAACGACATTTTACATGATCGCAGGGCTTATTTACCCCGAAGCGGGCCAAGTGCGCATTGATGGGCGTGACGTCGGCAATCTGCCCATGTACCGCCGCGCGAAGCTTGGCATTGGATACCTGCCACAGGAAATGTCGATATTTCGTGGCCTCAGTGTCGAGGACAACATCGCCGCGGTGCTCGATATCTCTTGCCCGGACAGGCACAAGCGGCGTGAGCGCCTTGAAGAACTGCTGTCTGAGTTTTCGATAGAGCACCTGCGCCGTGCACCGGCCTTGGCGCTTTCGGGTGGCGAACGGCGCCGCGTGGAAATTGCCCGCTGTCTGGCATCCGATCCAAAATACCTGTTGTTGGATGAACCTTTTGCCGGTGTCGATCCTATCAGTGTTGGTGATATACGCCATCTGGTTGCCGATCTGCGGAACCGGGGAATCGGTGTTTTGATTACCGATCACAACGTGCGCGAGACGCTTGAGATCGTCGATCGCACTTACATTCTGCATGATGGCCGTGTGCTGATGTCCGGAACACCAGAGGAGGTGGTGCAGAACGAGAATGTTCGCCGTGTCTATCTGGGTGACAGTTTTCGAATTTCCTGAGCGGCATCACGCAGCCTTGATTAGCCTGATGCCATTGGTCGGATTCGATTGACACACCCCCCGAATCTCGCCTCAAATGGGAGTATGACATTCAAGGACAATGCACCGCTTTCGCTCGTGGTCTTGTGGACAAGGCCCGAAGGTGCGCAACGTCTGAGAAAGTCCAATTCCAGTATTCGAGCCTGAGCATCCGTGCGGCGCGCTGCGCCGCGCACTGGCCCGAACTGTCATGAAAAGGAGAAAAAATGCTCTACCAGATCAGTGGAAAGCAGATCGATATCGGCGAGGCGCTGCAGACTCACGTCAAGGATGAACTGGGAACGATCGTGGGGAAATATGCCCAGCGTCCCACCGATGCCAATATCGTATTCTCCAAGTCCGGACATGAGTTTGTTTGCGAAGCGACAGTACACCTTTCCACGGGTCTGACGGCGCAGGCCAAGGCCCATGCTAATGAAATATATGCCTCTTTTGAGGCCTGTGCGGAAAAAATGGACAAGCAACTCCGCAGGTACAAGCGGCGTTTGAAAGATCATCACCGTGATCGCGAGGCGCCTGTTGAACTTATGGGCGCTTCCTCGTATATCCTCGCCTCTGAACAAGACGGCGAAGATTCGGAGCCCGAGACACTACAGCCGATGATCGTCGCTGAGACGGAAACACATATTCCGTCACTTTCAGTCGGCGAGGCGGTCATGCAGATGGAACTGGCTGGGGCGCCGATCCTGGTTTTCAGGAATGAACGCAACGAAGGGGTCAATGTTGTCTACCGCCGCGACGATGGAAACATCGGTTGGATCGAACCGCGGACATAGATAACGGGGCGCGCCCCACCCGAACCTACAGGACAGATCATGCATATTTCGGGAATTCTCAAACCTGAGGCCGTGAAGGTTGTCACTTCTGCATCGAGCAAGAAGCGGCTTTTGCATGATCTAGGTGAACTGGCTCATTCCGCTTATGGCGTGAATGCCTCCGCGGCGGTGGACGCACTGATGGAGCGCGAATCGCTTGGGCCAACCGGGGTGGGGCATGGCGTTGCCCTGCCCCATGCCCGCCTGAATGATATCGAGCATGTGTGCGGTGCATTCATCCTGCTGGAAAAGCCGATCGATTTTTCTGCCGTTGATCGGCAGCCTGTCGATCTGGTGTTTGCGCTATTCGCACCGCAAAACGCCGGGGTCGAGCATCTCAAGGCGCTTGCATTGGTGTCACGCACTCTGCGCGAGGGGTCAGTTTGCGCCAAGCTGCGCGCCAACCGTGAGCCTGGAACGCTGCACACCATCCTGACCGAGGCGCAGGCAGTTCAGGCGGCTTGATCTATCCCCAGCGGGTGAACCCGAAGTTCAAGTAATCGCGGTGATAAACCTTGGCGACAAGATCTTCTATTTTGTCGTCGTAAATTTCTTTTAGTGCGAACGGGGTATCTTCAGGGGCTGATGGCGCTATCGGAGGGTTATTGTACCCCACTGCCCGGGCCAGAGAAGGAAGCGCATCGGCGATTTCATCCTCGCGCAGAATCAGGTCTGGCGGCGCAAAGCCCGAGAAATCCTGCAACGCCTGCATTTGGGTTACCCATGCTGAATCGATCCGCAACCCTGTTTGCCCGGACAGGTTGGCCTTCAGGAATTTCAGAAAGGCGACGAACGCTTTTCGATGGGCATTCACGTCGTATCTCTCATCAGGCATCTTGCCCGGAAGAGGCAGGTTATAAACACGCCTAAGTGTCTTGCGGATCTCGGCAAAGCTGCCGGGACCGGTATTCAGGATGCGTTGACAAAACGCCGCATGAGCCCGGGCGACAGGATGGCGCAGCACGGTAAAGCTGCGATGACCGGGATTGTCGCGCTTCCACTGCCGCAGGCTTTTCTGGGTGAACTTTGTCATCAGCGCGTTGCGATCGACGCCATCCAGTTCTGCTAGCCACTGTCGCATCTCATTGTCGGGGCCTGACCGGATAGGCAGATACAACAGCGGGGCCTTGGTGCTGGCCACGTAGCTTGGTACGGCGGGTCCGCGACGCGGCTCGAAACTGGGAGTGCGGCCAAGGTTGAACATATCAAGCTGTGCCAAGGCCTCGCGCATTGCGGCGAAATCATCGACCTTGGAGGAAATCGGCTCCGGGTTCTGCGGCTTGAGGCTTTGATCCAGGCCAGGTAATTGCGTCTCTTCCCCCAGAAACCGGGCAAGCCCGTTAATTACGTCTATATCCTGCAAATCTTCGTAGGATATGTAAAATGCAGTTTGGCCAGAGGTCTGCAAGGCGTTCAGCAAACGAACCTGGAACGCCTGTAGCGTGTTCAGATATTCCTGAAACTCCTGCGCGTCGAATTGGGCCAGTGCATCTTTGCGCCGCTTGATATTCGTCAGTTTCCACTGGCCTGTTTGCTGTGCGATTTTCCAGGAAACATAGCTGTCCACCGGGTTGCGGGTCAGGATGATCTTGGCGCAACGCGGGTCAGGCAATGCGATGTCCAGCACCCGGTTATCGTGATCGTGGAAATAGCGAAAGCCGCCAAGACCCCCGGGATGATCGCGAATTGCGTCGATCAGAGCCTTCGGATCGGCCTCGCGCATTGATTGCGTAATGCCAAGAATATCGTCGCGCTTGGGGTAGCCAATGAAATGGGGGTTGAATGCCTCGCCATGACAGGTCAGCCGAGGATAGGCGTTCAGGTTCGTTTCAAGAAAATTCGACCCGGTTCGCATTTCAGCGAAGACAACGAAGTAATCAAAATTCTGGGACATGGTATCCTGTCATCGTACGAGATACGGTTTCGGCGACTGACCATTACGTGGCACTGCACCCTGTGAAACCGGGAAATCGCCCATAAGGTGGGGGTGCATTCCCTGGTTCTTGAGGTTTTGAAGGAATTGGCCAAAACCTGAGAGATCCGCCATGTGTGGGGCTTCGGACAAACGGCGTGCAGATTTCTGGGTGATCTCGTCTATTATTGTCTGTAGCGGCTCCATCGGGGATTCGATGAACTCGGCCATCGTCCAAATGCGAATGCGCGCCTTTACATACGGCGAATGCAGTACATCCAAAAAGTCGCTCTCGATCTTTTGCAGCAGGGCGGCTTCCTTCCGGATGTCAGCGAAATCGCGGTTCGATTGAAACAAGGGCACGGCCCATGCTCCGCTGATCACGGAAATCTGGGCATTCGGATCCTTGGCGATATCCCAATTGATTGCCTGGTTGTCGCGCGGTCCCAAGCTGAAACATTGCCGTTCTCCCCTGGTGTTCCAGATCAGGCTCCCCAGAAAGGCCCGGGGGTTGTAGTCGCGCAGAACGGCGTTGTCTGATAGCGCGCCGTTCACCACGGTTTGTCTATCCGCGAATTCGGCGCGCTCCGGCGCGAACAGGTGTCCATGTACCCGCGTGCCCGTCGCCCGTGCCAGCCAGGGCGCGAAATTCTCGAATAGCTCTGCAAATCCCTGAAAGACCGAGTATTGCCCCGCCGTTTTGCCGTTTTCCCAACCTTCGTTCGGAAACCGACTTTGCATATATAGGCCCGGACGGCCCCGTGTGCGCCGCTCAACGGCTTTCGCGAATATGCGGTCAATCTTGCCGGGGTTCGGCTCTGTGCGGTTCATTGCGCCTTCGCTATCGGTCAGGAAGGCCCGATACAGGCGGTCGGCATGCGCCCAGATCTTGCGCGCGACAAAGCAGTCGGAGCGCCTCAGCAATTGCAGGTGATCGTCATAGAAGATGTGTGGCTTGCCCTGAAAATCGAATTTGGAGAGGGTCAGTGAGCGGCTTTCAATGTTCAGGGCATATTGCCGTGCCAGTGTCTGGAAATAGCATTCGTCAGGAATCCAGACCCGCTTGAAATACCGATCATATACGGGGCGCCTTGGATCCTGCAGGATGGCTGATAGCGTTCGGCGCGTCAGGCACCACCACTGGCTACCCATGTGCGGGACTATACCATCGGGAATTTTGCGCTTGAACCCGACCTTGCGCTGAAGATCGACATACTTGTCGAACAGATAGCGATGCTTTCGCCAACTGAACGGGAATCGCAGGGTAAAGCGTTCGTGGTCCAGGCCGCCCACCGTCCACGGAACATCGGCCGTGGTTGCGCTTTCGATGAAATCGGTGCGTGGGCGTGCCTTCAGGTAGTCGATCAGTTCCTGCACGGGACGTAGCGGCAGACACGAACCCGAGGCCAGGTAGACGTGCGTCACCTCGGGGAAGTTCGACAGCATCTGCTGCGAGGCGTCCTGTGTCGCTGCCACGATGCCCCATGTTCCCCATTCGCAACGGTGGCGATGGCAAAAAGCGATATCCGGCAGGTCCGACAGCGCCGAAACAAAGGTATCATACGTTTTTCTTTGCACCGACGCGTCAACATGGATGACAACAGGGCACCCCGCCGCGTGCCAATGTCGCGCCACCTGTTCGGCGCGGCCAAGTGCGGTATGCACCAGCATGACGACCCCCACGCTCATGCCCAGTTCCCCTTTGACATGAGTCCCAGGATTTCAAGCTGGCGCCAGTTGATGTATTTCTCTGACCACTTGCACCACAGGTCGGGGTTGTTTTGCAGTTGGCTGGCATAGGTTCGGTATTCCATGCTCGCGGCGTAGTGCTGCTTGCGCTTGAGTTCCTCCATCGCCTTGACGGTGAAGGTGTCCAGGAACTTGGTGTGCAATAGTGCGCCGCTTGCCTTTTCACCGCCCCATTCGTCATAGACTTGGTTCAGCCCGCGGGGCAACAGCATGTGTGTCGAACTGACATAGGCATAGCGCCGGTCCCATTTTACAAGCGGAACCTTGTTCAGCGCCGGGGCGCGCTCGGGCATATCCTTGAAGAATACACGCGACCGGGGGCCACCCTGTATCCAAAGATTGCCGAACAGGCCATTCTTCTGAATCGTGTAGTTGCCCGAATCGAACCAGCTTGCGATTTCAAGCGGGTCTTGCCCGGCCTTGTAAGGCTGTGCGTCGATCCTGCCCTTGGGATACATATCCAGAAGCATCGCGCTGAAAGATTTGATCGAAGAGGCATCCAGCCAGTCGGTCAGTGCCCTGATCGGGCGTGTGTCGCAGAACGGATAGACAAAGAATTCGTCCGGGTCCACGACCAGCGACCAATGCCCGTGCGCATACCGCATCTGCAGCCAGTTCAGCCAATCCACTCCAAAGCGGGATCGCTTGTAGCTGCGCCGTGTTGACCAGAGCGAGACATCCGATTGATCGGCCAGGTAATCGACCGATCCATCGGTGCTGTCGTTGTCCACGATCAGGAAATGGTTCACCCCCATGTCACGGTAGTATTTCAGGAAATACGGTAGCCTGATCGCTTCGTTCCGCTGGGTCGAGAATAACAGAATATCGCCGGGTTTGATCCGCTTGGTGCGGTTCGTCACCTGTCGCAGCTCGCGCCGCTTTCGGATGGCGCGGATCAAATAACGCCGACGCTTCAGCCTGAGGCGATATGACTGCCAGGCACCCAATACGTTTCCCTTCACCTCAGACAGCACGATTGCCGGATCAGTCAGGGATTATCAAGCAACCGTAAATACGGCCTTGAAATGCGAGTCCCAAGTCGGCGAATGAAAGGCGTGTCTGCGCATGCCTGCCGATTGTCCTGCCCTATGCTCGGCTGTCAGCCCAATTATTTTTCTTGCCCAAAGATACCTATCCTGCAGGCTTACGTAAATGGGAATGTCGCCAAGGACTTCCCTGTAAACAGGCAATGGCGCGCAAATAACGGGAATTCCAAGCGCGGCCGCCTCGGCCGGAGGCAGGCCATACCCCTCGGCCAGACTGGGAAACAGCATTCCGGCGGATCGGCGCAGAACTTCGGCTAGGGTCTTGTCATCCAGCCCTGGTATCTCGTGCACATTCCGGTTTTTGCTTGCCGCGTCGAGGCGGGCAAATACGTCTTCATTCAGCCACCCGCGCGTGCCACAGATGACGAGCTGCGGCATCTTATCGGAAGGGAGCGTATTTTCCATTTCCTCCCACAGGTCCAGCAGAAAGGCGTGGTTTTTGCGCGGTTCTACCGTACCAACCGTACAAAACCACGGTTTGGTGAGATCAATCTGCCGGGGTAGCGGCACGTTTGGATCAGGGGTTGGCACATCGACACCCAGATGCGCGACCTTCGTTCGTGGTACGGGGCCATGTCCTTGCATATGGCGGGTGACATCGCTCTCGGTCTGGGCCGAGTTGCATATGATCACATCTGCATGGGCTTGCACCCGACGCAACATTTCCAGGAAAGCTTTTGGCGTCTCGGGGCGTTGATACTGGGGAAAATCAAGCGGAATCGTATCGTGAAGCATGACGGCGACCTGCGCATTGGCGCCGTGTCGCATGGCGGACAGAACGCGGTTGCTCAGGTTGGAATGACTGACATTGAAATAGGTTGCGCCATTGGGAAAATGTAGCCGCAACATCCGGCGCAACCCAAGCGACAGACATCGCGCCAAGGCCAACCTTCGCAAATCGGCTTCGGCCCTGCGCCGCTCGGGGCTCAGGCCGCGCGCAAGGCGCGACAGCCAATCTTCCGCCCCCCAGATTTGACGTCCTTCAAGCCGGTCAAGGAGCGCCTCCATTCCCGTGCGATCCAGTAATATGAATCCATAGGTGCTGCGTACAATCGCAAATACCGGCGTTTCAAGCGCAACAAAGCGGCGCAAATAGGCCTGTTCGACCCTGTCCACCCCTGTTGGGACACGTCCGGCACGACGTACAAGGCGCGTCAGATCGAGCAAACGCGGCGAGGCGCTGTCATGTGTCATAGTGCCCGCTCTGGTGCCAACGCCATGCATCTGCGATCATCTGCGAAAGGCTGGATCGTTGCGGGCGCCATCCCAATTCAGCCCCGGCGCGGGTTGATCCTGATACAAGCTTGGTGCAATCGCCCGCGCGTCGGGGGCCTTCGTTGTGGGGAACCTCGCAATTTGTGACGCGGCGGGCCTCGTCCATCACTTCTCGCACTGAAAACCCGTGTCCAGTGCCAAGGTTGAAAATCCGGCTGCCCTTGTCCCCAAGCAGCCATTCCAGCCCAAGAACATGCGCATCCACAAGGTCGCAGACATGCACATAGTCACGGATGCAGGTGCCGTCGGGCGTATCATAATCCGTGCCGAAAATGGTCAAGGCTGGTCGCTTTCCATCAATCGCATCCAGGATGACGGGAACAAGATGTGTTTCGGGACGGTGGAATTCTCCAACCTCTGCGTCGGGGTCCGCGCCGGCCACGTTGAAGTAACGAAAGATCACCGAGTCAACGCCATGTGCCGCGCCGAAATCGCTTAGCATATCCTCGATCGCGCGCTTGCTGGCCCCGTAGGCGTTGATCGGCTCTTGCGGGGTCGTTTCGTCCAGCACGACGTTGTCATGTTCTCCGTAGGTTGCGCAGGTCGAGGAAAATACGATGTTCAGACATCCCGCCGCCACTGCGGCCTCGATCAGGGAAAGTGATCCGGCAGCGTTGTTGCGCCAATACAGCCCAGGATGCGCCATGCTTTCGCCGACTTGACTGAGCGCCGCAAAATGCATGACCGCGATCGGTTGATATCGTGCGAACACCTCGTCGAGACGGTCGCGATCCAGTAGATCGCCTTGTTCGAATGGACCGAACTTGACGGCGTCCCGCCAACCCGTGCTCAGGTTGTCGTATGTAACGGGCACATAGCCGGCTGCCTTCAGGGCCTTGCATGCGTGCGATCCTATATAGCCCGCACCGCCGGTGACCAGAACATGCGTCAAACCCGACCCCTCGTCTTACTTTGTCAAAGCCGCGCCAGCGTACAACTGATTGAGATAGCGATCCAGATCATCGCGCAAATCGTCGCGCGCAAGCCCGAAGGCCACCGTGGCCTGCAAGAACCCCGCCTTTGAACCACAGTCATAGCGTATGCCGTCGAAGCGGTATCCGTGCACCGGATCATCGGTGCCGATCTGTCGCGCTATGGCATCGGTGAGTTGCACCTCGCCGCCTGTGCCGGTTTTGATCTTGTTGAGGTTTCGCAATACGTTGGGTGTCAGGATGTATCGCCCAATGACCGCCAGGTTTGACGGCTGCGTGCCTGGTGCAGGTTTTTCCACCATGCCCTTTACAGACACCAGGGGGCCGTCCGAGCCGCCACAGTCAAGAACACCGTAGGACGATGCCTTGTGTTCGGGCACATCCATGGTGGCGACCATGTTGCCCCCAATCTCTGAATAGGCCTCGACCATCTGCTGCAGGCATGGTTTTTCTGCCGCGATCACGTCATCGGGCAAGATCACTGCAAAAGGTTCGTTTGCGATCAGGTTGCGGGCGCACCATACAGCGTGGCCAAGGCCCATTGCCTTGTGCTGTCGGACATAGGCGATTGCCCCGCTTTCCATGTTGGTGGTCTTGAGCGTTTCGAGAAGTTCATCCTTTCCCTTCTTTCGCAACTCTTGCTCCAACTGCGGGGCGTGGTCGAAATAGTCCTCAAGTGCGTTCTTTCCGCGCGAGGTGACGAAAATGAACTCCTTGATGCCAGCCGCGCGCGCTTCATCAATCGCGTATTGGATCAGGGGGCGATCGACCAGGGTCATGATTTCCTTGGGGATGGATTTTGTCGCGGGCAAGAAACGTGTGCCCAACCCCGCCACGGGAAAAACCGCTTTGGTTACTTTCTTCTTCATGAATACCCCTGTTGTCTGCTCGATGCTGAAGAACAGCTAGAAAATATCACTCAAATCGCGGCATGCGCGATCCGAAATTGTATTGAGCGCTATTCCCCACGTTGTGTATGGAACACTGCATGGGCCCTGTATATGGCCCCTCGTTTAAGGACAGATTGATAAGAAATCAACGCAGATCGGTAATGCGCCGACTTTCGCGATCGCACCGCTTGGAAAGTTGCCAAAGTGAAAAGATCGGATCGCTTCTGTCACTCTTTCCGAACAGGCCGCCAATCTGTTCCCAATAGCCCGGTTCGCGAAACTTCACCCGGTGAAACAACGCTGTATGCGATAGTATCAGTAGTGTCACCGTGACCCCATTGCGCGCCAGTTCCGACGCTTGCCGTCTTAGCGACCTGGCATTCCATACACGCCCGGCCAGAAATGCGGATTCACCGGTTGCCAGTGTGTCGAATGCCTTGAATGGTCGGTCGGGCGACGGGAGCGACGGGAGCGGATCATCCAGACCCCTTGTGCTACCTTCTTCAATGCCCTTTTCAAGCCCAGCCATGAGACGCGCGACATCACGCGGTTCGGCGGCGCCGCTCACCATGCGGGTGATGACGCGGCGGCGTTGTTCCTTGCGAAAGTGGTCGAGGTGCTGCGCATGTTCATTTTGCGCACAGTGGCGTCGCAGGAAAACCGCCATTGACGCCCCTATTTCGTAAAGCGAATGCAAAGCACGCCCTTTGCCCCGCTGCGCGGACGGGGCCGAGGCATGGTGCACTTGTGCAAGAGGAGTGATCATCGTGCGATACCCGGCTGCGGCGAGGCGCATGTTGAGGTCTGTTTCATCCAGGTAGAAACGATATGCGGGGTCGAATCCGCCAAGTTTTGCCAAAACATCGCGCGCAATCGCCATATTCGTACCCTCGGTTCGTACGGCTTGCCCGTCGGGCACAGTTGGAGCGCAGGGCGCCGCCCCGTGTATAACCAAGGGCGAAGACTGCCCGCTTTTGTCCACGGTGCGTGCTTTCCACTGGAAACTTATGCCGTTTCTCCCGCGCACATAACCGCCGACGGCTGTAACTTGCGGGTCGGTGAAGGGGGTCACGAGATGTTCCAGCCAGCGCGGTTCCGCCACGGCGTCGTCGTCAATGAAGGCCACCACGCGCCCCGCCGCCGCCGCGATGCCAAGGTTGCGCGCGTGCGAAATGTTGGCGATGTCGCAGCGCACCTGGATGATCTGTTCGGTAAACGGCAAGGTCTGCACCGCCTCAAGGCCGGCGGTATCGGCGACCACGATCACCTCGTAGGTGGGGTATTTCAATCGCGCCAGGGCGATCAGGCATAGCCGGAGGCTATCGGGGCGACCCCGGCTGACGACGACCACGCTGACCGTGGGTTGGGTCATTCCATTCCCATTTCGCTCATCATCTTTTCGATACGCGGGATGTCTTCGGGGTTGTTTAGCTCCCAGAACTGCCGCCCGCGCGCGGCGACCTCGACGCATAGGATCGCGATGTCATATTCCAGAAACCGGAGTTGCTCCAGCCCTTCCAGCTCTTCCAGCGGGCCGGGCTGGCGCGCGGCATAATCCGCAAGTGCATCCGCGCGATAGGCATAGGCGCCAACGTGATGAAAGACCGGTGTGGGGTCGTCCGGCTCGTAGGTGTGCGTGGTAAATGGCACGACTTCCTTGGAAAAATAGAGCGCATGCAGGTATTTTCCGAAAACCGCGGTGGTGCCACCGACACGGCCAGCGCGGCGATCTTCGAGGAACCCGTTCAAGGCGCGACCGTCGCATCGCAGCACGGGTGTTGCAACTTGTGCGACAGGATCAGCGTCGAGCCCCGCGATCAATTCCTGGATAAACCAAGGTGGCGTCAGGGGCGCATCACCTTGTAAATTAACGATAATATCGAAGTCACCGCCAAGCGTTCCGTGCGCGGCAGCACATCGCTCGGTTCCATTGGCGCAGGTGGATGACGTCATCACCACCTCGGCGCCAAAGGCCGTGGCGGCGTCGCGGATACGCTCATCGTCCGTCGCGACGACCACCCGATCCACCCCCTCCACAGCACTGGCGGCGTGCCATGACCGCTCGATCAGGGTGCGGCTGATGCCGCTGGCCCCGCGTAGCATGGCCAGCGGTTTGCCGGGATAGCGGCTGGAGGCGTAGCGCGCGGGGATGACAACGAGGACACTCATGGCGCCGGTTTCAACGCAACGCCCGGAGAATGGGCGATGAAGAAGGGATTTTCGAAGCCCGGCTTGCCGTAGGTCAGGGGTGTATGATCGTCAAAGCGGATAACGCGCCCCCCCGCGCCGTTCAATACAGCATGGCCCGCGGCGGTATCCCATTCCATCGTGCGGCCCAGGCGTGGATAGAGATCGGCCTCGCCCGTTGCGACGAGGCAGAACTTCAGGGACGATCCCGCGCTGGTCATGTCCTTGACGGCGTATTGGCCGATATAATCGTCGGTTGGCTGGTCGCGGTGCGATTTGCTGGCGACCACCATAAGCGCGGAGTTGTCAGGTTCGGACGCCTTTATCGTACGGATTGGCCCGATCCGGGTCTTGTCGAAATCGCCGGTCTCTTCGACGCTGGTGCCATCGGCAAGCGTCAGGAACATTCGCCCGCGGGCGGGGGCGTAGACGACGCCGCGGGTGGGTATGCCGTTTTCGACATAGGCGATGTTGACCGTGAAATCGCCGCGGCGGTGGATGAATTCCTTGGTGCCGTCCAGAGGATCGACGATCAGGAAGGTCGCGGCGGTTTGCGCGTGCGATGCGGCCTGTTCCTCGGTCACCAGAGGGGTATCGGGGAAAGCTGAGCGCAGGCCCTCCGATATCAGGGCATCGGCGGCCTCGTCGGCCTCGGTGACGGGGCTTTCGTCGGATTTGAGTTTCACGTCGAAAGTGTCGGCATCATAGATTTCCATGATCTTGTCGCCCGCTGCCAATGCAAGGCGACGCATCTCTGCCGTTAGGCGTTCATAGTTCAAGCTGTCATTCTCCAGGTACCGATTTTAGACGCAGGTGGATTTGTTGATAATCTCGCTCGGCTCCCTTATGGTACGACGTCAACGGAACGGCAAGAATTCCGTGTTAGCCGCCCCATACACAGCGGAGCATTGAGGCGATGTTTCAACAATCGACGCGCCGGTCGGGGCTGACCTCGGTCGTGGTATTTGCCGAACTGGTCTATCATGGCATCGTGCGGAATATCCGCAAGACGCATGGCAATGCGCTGATGTCCATTCTGCTGAACATGTTGCAGATGGTTATCCTGGTGGCGGTATTTTACGTGATGTTCACCGTGCTGGGTTTGCGCGGTGCGGCGCTGCGGGGGGATTTCCTGCTATATATCATGTCGGGTATTTTCCTGTTCATGACCCACAACAAGACGCTTGGCGCTGTTGTCGGGTCGGAAGGGCCGGCATCACCGATGATGAAGCACGCGCCGATGAACACGATCGTCGCGATTGCCTCGGCGTCGCTGGGTGCGCTGTATATCCAGGTTCTGTCACTGGTCGCGATCCTGTTCATCTATCATGTCGGGTTTCATCCTTTCGAGATCGAGCAACCGATGCCAGCATTCGGCATGGTGCTGCTGTCTTGGTTTACAGGGCTTTCGATCGGGCTGGTGCTATTGGCGCTCAAGCCGTGGTTCCCGACTTTCGTGGGGATCATCACGACGATTTACCAACGTGCCAACATGATCGCGAGCGGCAAGATGTTCGTGGCCAACACGCTGCCGCCGACGATGCTGGCGATGTTCGACTGGAACCCGCTATTTCATACCATTGACCAGTGCCGCGGCTTTACCTTCATCAACTACCTTCCGCGCAACAGCTCGGTTGAATATCCGCTGTATTTCGGGATTGCGTTCCTGATGATCGGGTTGATGGGCGAGTTCTATACGCGGCGGCGCGCATCGCTTAGCTGGTCGGCCCGGCAGTAAGGCGTTTCCAGCAAAAGTGGCAACCGGCTTTGCGTCCGGAAACGTGAAAATGCTGTAGGGGGTCAATCCACGACACGCAGGGTCAGGTTGATGCGGCCCCCGCGTGGCAGCAGGGTGCTGCTGCCGGGTTTGATCCGGTCGATGCCGTGGTAGATCAGGCGTGCGTCGCCGCCCATGCGCAATACGTCGCCGGAGCGAAGCCAGATCGATTCCGTCTTGCCGCCGCGCGTGGTGTTTCCGACGCGGAATAACCCCTCGTCCCCAAGCGAGAGCGACAGCACCGGCCATCTGAAATCTGCCTCGTCGCGATCCTGGTGAAGGCCCATGCGCGCGCCTTCGCCGTAGAAGTTGACAAGGCAGCAATCCGGGTTGCGCTCGGTGCTGACAAGGTCGTGCCACATGGCCAGAACCGGGGCGGGGATGGGGGGCCAGTCGCCCCCGTCGGGGTGGTGCGGCTCGTAGCGGTAGCCGCGGCTATCTGTCACCCATCCATAGCGCCCCGCCGATGTCATGCGCACGCTCATCTGGCGGCCGCCGGGCGTGACGG
>CAZOKA010000012.1:0-17887 GCA_964580265.1 uncultured Rhodobacterales bacterium
AAGGCAATATGGTAATGTTTTCACGGCATCGGTAAACTGGCAAGGCAATGTAATGACGACTGCTCGGGAAGGGTGACGAAATGAAAGATGGCGCACGAAAAGTGAGCGTTTCCACGTCACAAGGCGCGCGCGTTCCGGCGCATGAACAGGTCTATCAGAAGCTGCGCGAGCAGATCCTGTTCGGTGAAATCGCGCCAGGCGAGGCGGTGACGATCCAGGGCCTGACCGAGCGTCTCGAGGCCGGCATGACCCCCGTGCGCGAGGCGATTCGCCGCCTCACCAGCGAGGGCGCGCTGCAGTTCCAGGGCAACCGCAGGGTGATCGTGCCGCAGCTTACAGACGCCAACATTTCCGAAATTATCTTTGCAAGGCAATGGCTTGAATCGCATCTGGCATTGCGCGCGACAGAACGAGCGGCGCCGGCCGACCACCAGATCCTGACAGCGCTGGACGATGCGGTTGATCACGCGATTCAACAGGGTGATCTGCGCAGTTACCTTGAGATGAACTATCGGTTTCACGCCAGGATCTACGATCTGGCGGGCGCCCCGATCCTGTCCGAAATCGCCGATGGCCTGTGGCTGCGCTTCGGCCCGTCCTTGCGGGTGATGATCGGGCGGGTGGGCACGCAAAACCAGCCGGACAAGCACAAGGCGGTTCTGGAATGCATGCGCACCGGCGATGCCGAGGGCGCGGCCCGTGCAATTCGCGAGGATATGCTTCAGGGCATGGAGCAGATACGCCGCATACTCGAGATTTCGGGCGGCGATTACTGATTCGATTGACACTCAAAAATTTGATCATATTCTGGATCGAACTGCGCGGCCCGCATATCCGGCCGCCTGTCCCAACCCCTGTTTCAAGTGAGGCCCGCGATGACCACCATAACCAACCACATGCCCACGAGCGAATTGCAGGCGCTGGATGCGGCGCATCACATGCACCCGTTCTCGAACCAGGACGAACTGGCCGCCAAGGGCGCGCGCGTCATCACCAGGGCCAAGGGCGCATGGATCACCGACAGCGAGGGCAACGACATCCTCGATGCGATGGCCGGGTTGTGGTGCGTCAACATCGGCTACGGCCGTGACGAGTTGGCCGACGTGGCGGCGCGCCAGATGCGCGAGCTGCCCTATTACAACACCTTTTTCCAGACCACCCACGTGCCCGCGATCGCGCTGGCGCAAAAGCTGGCCGAGCTGGCGCCCGGTGATCTGAACCATGTCTTTTTCGCCGGCTCCGGGTCCGAGGCGAACGATACCAATATCCGCATGGTGCGCACCTACTGGGCCCAAAAGGGCAAGCCGGACAAGAAGGTGATCATCAGCCGCAAGAACGCCTATCACGGCTCGTCCGTCGGCAGCGCGTCCCTGGGCGGCATGTCGGGCATGCACGCGCAGGGCGGTCTGCCGATCCCCGACATCCACCACATCGATCAGCCCAACTGGTGGGCCGAGGGCGGCGATATGTCCCCCGAGGAGTTCGGCCTGGAGCGCGCCCGGCAACTGGAGCGTGCGATCGAGGAATTGGGCGAAGACCGCATCGCGGCCTTCATCGCCGAGCCGGTGCAGGGCGCCGGCGGCGTCATCGTGCCGCCCGACAGCTATTGGCCCGAGATCCGCCGCATCTGCGACGATCACGACATCCTGCTGATCGCGGATGAGGTGATCTGCGGCTTCGGGCGCACCGGCAACTGGTTCGGCAGCCAGACGGTGGGCTGGCAGCCCGATATCATGACCATCGCCAAGGGCCTGAGCAGCGGCTATCAGCCGATCGGCGGCTCGATCGTCAGTGACGAGATCGCCGCCGTTCTGGGTGCGTGCGAGTTCAATCACGGCTACACCTATTCCGCGCACCCGGTGGCGGCAGCGGTGGCGCTGGAAAACCTGCGAATCATCGAAGAGGAAAATATCGTCGCCCATGTCAGCGATGATATCGGTCCCTACCTCAAGGCGAAGTGGGAAGCGCTGGCCGATCACCCGCTGGTGGGCGAGGCCCGGATCGTCGGCATGATGGGGTCCATCGCGTTGACCCCGCACAAGGGCAGCCGCGCAAGTTTTGCCGATGCGGGCACTGCCGGCTACTTGTGCCGCGAGCGCTGCTTTGCCAACGGGTTGGTGATGCGCCACGTGGGAGACCGGATGATCATCAGCCCGCCGCTGGTCCTGACCCGTGCCGAAGCGGACACCCTGATCGAGCGCGCCACCAAGTCCCTTGACGAGGCGCACTCGCAACTCAAGGACGAGGGCCTGATGGTGGCCGCGTCCTGAACCGGAGCACGGGCGCGGTCCGACCCCAACGGGGACGGCGGGATGCCCGTGGGGGTCGGGATATTGAGTATTTTTGGCAAGATGAAGCCCCCGCGTGATGCGCGTCAGCCCGTAAGCCGCGCCTCGCACATCGAGATATGCGCCTGCCGTATCAGCGCCGCCGCCAACAAATCGTGCCCCTCGATCGCGGCGGCGGTCTGCTCCAACTCGCTCAGGAAAATGCGCACCTCGTCGCCCAGGTCCAGCCGCGATATGGATTTCAGCCAGATTCGCGCCGTGCGGTAATACAGCCTCTCGGAGGTCTCGCGCAGCGCCTCGTTTTCGGTCAGCGCGGCGCCGAAATGGAAGAAATCCATGTTCAGGCGGGCAAACTCGCGCGCGTCCGGGCTGCGGGCCAACGCGCGCCCGCGCAGGACGAATTCGTGCGCCCTGGTGATAATATCCGGCGTCACCTCGACCGGCGACAACCGCCCGGCAAGCCCCGCCAACTCCCGGCGCAGCTCGTAGGTGCGGCCCATCTCCGCGAGGTCCACATCGGTCACGATGGTGCCCACGCCGTGCTGTGTCTGGATCAGGCCCTCGTCCTCCAGCCGCGCCAGTGCCCGGCGCAGCGGCGTGCGCGAGGTGCCGAACTCGGCCGCCAGCGTTTCTTCGGACAGGCGCGAGCCGGGGGCATAATCCAGCAGGCAAATGCGCGAACGCAGGGTGTCATGCAGCCGCGTCAGACGCGCGCGTGCGTCCTCGGTATGGCTGCCATCAGACAAGGACATCCATCCTTTCGCCCAGCCCTTCCAGCATGTTCAGGCAGCTATCAAGCTGGGACAGCGACAGGAACTCGTCGGCCTTGTGGGCCTGCTCGATGCTGCCGGGGCCGCACAGGACGGCGGACATGCCCATGGCCTGGAACAGCCCCGCTTCGGTGCCGAAGGCGACGATATCGGCGCCGTTTGCGCCGGTCAGTTCGGCCACGAGGCGGCGGGCGTCGTTGTCCTCCATCGGCTCCAGCCCCGGCACTTCGCCCACGACATAGGTCGTGATGGCCGCCTCGGGGTAGGTCGTCTGCATCTGCGGCAACAGGATGTCGTTGCAATAGGCGGCGATCTGGTCCTTCACGAACTGGGCGTCACTTTCCTGCACGGGGCGCATTTCCCAATCCACCTCGGCGTGGTTGGCGATCACGTTATGCGCCACACCGCCGGCCAGGCGGCCGATATTGATGGTGGTCCAGGGCGGCTCGAACAGCCCGCCAACCGGCGCGCGATGCTTGAGCGCGGCGCTCAGCTCCAGCAGGCGGGTCACGTAGGCAACCGCGTATTCCACCGCGTTCACGCCCTTGTCCGGGGCCGAGCCGTGCCCCTCCAGCCCATGAAAATGGGTGGAATACTCGCAACATCCCTTGTGCCCTTCGATGATTTGCATCGAGGTCGGCTCGCCGATGATCGCCATCGCGGGCTTCAACTCGCGGTGCTGTAATTCGCGCACCAGGTCACGCGCCCCGACGCAGCCGACTTCCTCGTCATAGGTAAAGGCGAAATGGATCGGCCGGCGCAGGGCGCGGTGCGCATAATCGGGCGCCACCGCCAGCGCCGCCGCGATGAACCCCTTCATGTCGCAGGTGCCGCGCCCGTATAGCAGGCCGTCGCGTTCCACCATTCCGAACGGGTCCGAGGACCAGTTCTGATCGGTCACCGGCACCACGTCGGAATGCCCCGACAACACGATGCCGCCGTCGCGTTCGGGGCCGAGGGTGGCGAACAGGTTCGCCTTGGTGCCGCTTTCGTCATGGAACAGGTCCACATGCGCGCCCACATCCGACAGCCGGTTGGCCATGTGCACGATCATCTCAAGGTTGCTGTCCGACGATATCGTGGGAAAGCTGATCAGATCGTCCAGGATTTGGGTCGCGTCATGCAGTCTGCTGCTCATATGTGCCTCAGTCCTTTACAAACAGTTTCCGGGGCCGGTTACAGAACGTCTCGGCCGGGCCGTTCTCGGTAATCAGGATCGACTCCGTGATCTCCAGCCCCCATGTGTCGGACCAGATGCCGGGCATGAAATGGAACGTCATGCCCGGTTGCAGCACGGTCTCGTCCACGGCCCGCAGGCTGACCGTCCGCTCGCCCCAGTCCGGTGGGTAGCTCAGGCCGATGGGGTAGCCGCATCTTGCGCCCCGTTCAATGCCTGCGCGCTCCAGTGGCGCCGCCAGCGCCGCCGCGATGTCGCGCGCCTGGTTGCCCGCGCGCGCAGCCTCCAGCCCCGCCTCCAGCCCCTCGACCAGGGCCGCTTCGGCCCGCTTCATCGCGTCGGGCGGGGTGCCAAGGTAAACCGTGCGGCAAAACGGCGTGTGATAGCGCCGGTAAACGCCGGCCAGTTCGAAAAACGTGCACTGGTCGTTTTGCAGTTCCTCGCCGTTCCAGGTGATATGCGGCGCCGAGGCGTCAGCACCCGACGGGCACATGGGCACGATCGCGGGGTAATCGCCCCAGTTGCCATCGGCCCCGATGATCGCGTCGCGGTAGATCTCGGCCACCAGCTCGTTCTTGCGCAGGCCGGGGCGGGCACGCTCGATCGCGCCATCAACCATCTTTTCCGCGATTCGGGCGGCCTTGCGCATGAAGGCGATTTCCTCGTTCGATTTCACGCCGCGCTGCCAGTTCACCAACGCGGTAGCGTCCACGATCGTCGCCTTCGGCAACTCCGACAGCAGCGTGGTGTAGGCCTTGGCCGAGAAATAGTAGTTGTCCATCTCGACGCCGATGCGCCCGCCCTCGAATCCCATTTCCTTGAGCAGCCCGGCCAGGTGCTGCATCGGGTGGTGCTCGGTCGATTGCACGTATTGGTCGCCATAGGGGCGCAGATTGTCCTCGGGCAGCCATGCGGTGCGGCGCGCGCCGTTGGCATCCATGTTGCGCCCCCACCACACCGGCGCGCAATCTTGCGTGACGATCACGCCCTGGTGCACGTAGAACGACCAGCCGTCATAGCCGGTCAGCCATGACATGTTGGACGGATCTTCGACAAACAGGGCATCAAGGCCCGCACGCGCCATGGCGGCACGGGTCAACGCGAGTCGCCGCTCGTATTCGGCGGTGGAAAAGGGAACGTCAGGGGCTGTCATGGAACATCCTTTTCAGAAGGGTTGTCCTTCAGCCTTGGCAAAATGTATACATCTGCGCAGTTCCAAAAACGAACCCGAAAGGTCGTTTTTGGAAAATAATGTAAAAACTTGGTGATACAGAATTGATGTCGATGCGGCGCGGCCGTGTTGTGCACAACTGCCAACCTGAATGCGAGGTTCCCATGCGCCCGACGCTGGCCGACATCCATGCCGCCGCCAATCGCATCCGTGGCGTCGCCGATGCCACGCCGCTGGTTCCCTCGGCCAACCTGTCCGATCTGGCCGGGGTCGAGGGGCTGCTGAAGCTCGAGAGCATGCAGCCCATCGGCGCGTTCAAGCTGCGCGGCGCGCTCAACGCCGTTGCGGGGCTGGACGGGGCGGCGGGCGTCACCTGCTGCTCGACCGGCAATCACGGGCGCGGCGTGGCTTATGCGGCGCGGCAAAAGCGGATGCGCGCCGTGATCTGCATGTCGCGCCTGGTGCCGCAGGCCAAGGTGGACGGCATCCGCGCTTTGGGCGCCGAGGTGCGTATCGTCGGCAACAGCCAGGACGACGCGCAAGCCGAGGCCGAACGCCTGGAGGCCCAGGAAGGTTTGGCGCAGATATCGCCGTTCGACGATCCGCTGGTGGTGGCCGGGCAGGGCACCATCGGGCTTGAGATGATGGCCGCGCGCCCCGATATCGGCACGCTGCTGGTTCCGCTCTCGGGCGGCGGGCTGGCCGCGGGCGTGGCGCTGGCGGCCAAGACGATCAAGCCATCGGTGCGCGTCATCGGCATCAGCATGGATCGCGGCGCGGCAATGTTTGAGAGCCTGCGCGCCGGCCACCCCGTCGCCGTGACCGAAGTGCCCAGCCTCGCCGATTCCCTTGGCGGCGGCATCGGGCTGAACAACCGGCTGACATTCGGCATGTGCCGCGATCTGCTGGACGATGTCGTGCTGGTGAGCGAGGCCGAGATTTATCGCGCCATGCAGGCCGTGTATCACCACGACCGCCTCATCGCCGAAGGCGCCTGTGTTGTGGGCATCGCGGCGTTGCAGGCGGGCAAGCTGGACGGAAAACTGGCCGATGGGCCGGTGGCGACCATCATCACCGGGCGCAACCCCGATATGGGGCTGTTCACGCGGGTCGTGACCGGGCAGGATGTGCAACTGGGGGACGTGACGGTAAAGGGGCAACGCCATGGCGCATGATATCCAGATCGTGACCGAGGCCGAGCTGCGCGAGATCGCGCAACTGGACCTCCCCCTTGTCGATGTGATCGAACGCGCATTTGTCGCCCTGGCCGAGGGCGGCGTCGTGATGCCGCCCGTCATGTCGATGGAGCTTGAGGCGGTTCACGGCGAGGTGGACGTGAAAACCGCCTATATCCCCGGCATGAGCGGCTTCGCGATCAAGGTCAGTCCCGGCTTCTTCGACAATCCCAAACTGGGCCTGCCGTCGCTTAACGGTCTGATGATCCTGTTTTCGGCGCAGACCGGGCTGGTCGAGGCGCTGTTTCTAGATAATGGCTACCTGACAGACCTGCGCACCGCGGCTGCCGGCGCCGTCGCCGCGCGGCACCTGGCGCCCGCCACCGTCACGACCGCCGGCGTGATCGGCACCGGGGTGCAGGCCCGTCTGCAAATGCAGGCCGCCCACCTTGTGCGCCCGTTCGAAGAGGTGCTCGTCTGGGGGCGCGACACGCAAAAGGCCGCCGCCTGCGCCGCCGACCTGAAGGCGTCGCTGGGGGTGCGCGCAGGCGTCACCAGCGACCCCGCCGACCTTGTCGCGCAGAGCCAGCTCGTTGTCACCACGACCCCCGCGCGCGAACCCGTCCTGCGCGCCGAGATGCTGCATCCCGGCCTGCACGTCACCGCCATGGGATCGGACCAGTCCGGCAAGAACGAGATCGACCCCGCCGCGCTGTCGGCCGCCGATCTTTACGTTGCCGACCGCGCCAGCCAGGTGGAACTGATGGGCGAGTTGCGCAGCGCCAGGGATTCGGGCCTGTGGACGCGCGGCATCCCCGCCGAACTGGGCCAGGTCGTCACCGGCGCCGCGCCGGGCCGCTTCAGTCCCGAGGATATAACCATCTGCGATCTGACAGGGACCGGCGCACAGGATACCGCCATCGCCAGCCACATGATTTCCATCGTTCGCGCCGCGGGCGCCGGACAGGTGATCGAGGCATGAGCGGCATGGTCAAACTCGACGCGCGAGACATGGCAATCCTTCGGGTGCTGTCCACCGAGGGCCGCATCACCAAGGCCGAGCTGGCCGCGCGCGTGGGCCTGTCGGCCAGCCCCGCGTGGGAACGCCTCAAGCGGCTGGAAAAGGCCGGGATCATCGAAGGCTACAGCGCCCGGATTTCCCTGCGTAACTTGGGCGCGCATGTCGCCGTGTTCGTCGCGGCCGAGCTGGAGGGCCACACCTCGGCCCATTTCCAGGCGTTCGAGCGCGCGATCCAGGATTACGAGGAAATAACCGGCTGCTGGTCATTGGGCGGCGGGTTCGATTACCTGTTCCACGTCGTCACCCGCGATATCGACGAATACCAGCGCCTGATTGATGCCCTGCTGGAGGCGCGCATCGGGCTGGCGCGGTATTATACCTATATCGTGACCAAGACCGTGAAGGAGGCGGGCACGCCCCCGGTCGAACTGCTGGCGGGCGTGCAGAAGAATTGACTGCCATGCACCCGCACCGCGATAGAATTTTCTGCGGCATCGCGTAAATTCAGGCCCGCTGACGGGCCGACTTGTTGCATCTTCGGGGCCAGAACACTTCAACCCTGCAGGAGGCTTCAATGACCCAGTCGCAACTCGCGGCCCAATCGCCGCTGAGCGATCTCAACGACCCCCGCCTCGTGCGGTCGTTTTCCTATATCGATGGCAAATGGTGCGGCGCCGCAGATAGCGCGACGCTGCCGGTGCACAACCCGGCGGATGGCACAACGCTTGGCCAGGTGGCCAGCCTGTCGGCCGATGACAGCGCCCGCGCCGTGGATGCCGCGCAGGCGGCCTTTGGCGCGTGGTCGCTGATGCTGCCGCAGGATCGTTCGATCCTGCTGCGCAAATGGTTCGACCTGATGATCGAGCACAAGGAGGATCTGGCCCGCATCATGGTTCTGGAACAGGGCAAACCCCTGTCCGAGGCGCGCGGCGAGATCGACTATGCCGCCAGCTTCATCGAATACTACGCCGAGGAAACCAAGCGCCCCAACATCGAAGGCGTCACCAGCCACCTGCCCGATGCCGAGGTCGAACTGTGGCTTGAGCCGGTCGGCGTGGCCGCTCTGATCACACCGTGGAACTTCCCCGCCGCGATGCTGACGCGCAAGGCGGGGGCGGCGCTGGCGGCGGGCTGCACCGTGGTCGCGCACCCCTCGGGCGAAACGCCGTTCTCGGCGCTGGCGCTGGCCGAACTGGCCGAACGCGCGGGCATCCCCGCGGGCGTGTTCAACGTGGTGACGGGCCGCGCCGCGACCGTGGTCGAGCCGTGGACACGCGACGCGCGCGTGCGCGTGCTGTCCTTCACCGGCTCGACCGAGATCGGCCGCCTGCTCTATCGGCAGTCGGCGGATACGGTGAAACGGCTGGTGATGGAGTTGGGCGGCCACGCGCCGGTGATCGTGTTCAAGGGTGCTGACCTGGATACCGCGGTGGACGAGGCGATCAAGGCCAAGTTCGCCACATCCGGGCAGGATTGCCTGGGCGCCAACCGGATTTATGTCGAGCGCGCCATCTACCAGGAGTTCTGCGACCGCTTCACCAAGGCCACGCAGGAGTTAAGCATCGGCGTGGGAATGGACGACCCGGACATCGGCCCGCTGATGAACGAAAAGGCGGTGCAGAAGCAGGAAGAGCACGTCGCCGACGCGCTCAAGCACGGCGCGCGCCTGGCCTGCGGCGGTGCCCGCGAAGACAAGCTGGGCCGCCTGTTCTACCGGCCCACGGTGCTGGTGGACGTGCCGGACAGCGCCGCCATCATGTCCGAGGAAACCTTCGGCCCGGTCGCGCCGATCGCCCCCTTCGACACCGAGGAAGAGGTCGTCGCCAAGGCCAACGCCACCGAGTATGGCCTTGTCGCCTACCTGCACAGCCACGATCCGCGCCGCATCTACCGCGTCACGCGGGCGCTGCAATTCGGCATGGTGGCGGTCAACCGCACCAAGGTTACCGGCGCACCGATTCCGTTTGGCGGCACCAAGCAATCCGGCCTGGGCCGCGAGGGTGCCAGGAAAGGCATGGAAGAGTTCATGGAGATCAAGTACGTCTGCCGCGACTGGGCGTGAGCAGCCGAAATCTTGAACAGATTTCGGTCCGGAATTTTTTGAAAAATCCGGGCCAGGCAACAAGCGAAAGGAAAGACGATGCTAAAGAATGACCAACTGGACCAGTGGGACCGCGAGAACTTTTTCCATCCCTCGACCCACCTGGCGCAATTCGCGCGTGGCGAGGCACCCAACCGCATCATCCGCACCGCCAGCGGCAGCCACATCGAAGACCGTGACGGCAACAGGCTGCTGGATGCCTTTGCCGGGCTCTACTGTGTCAACGTGGGCTATGGCCGCCAGGAAATCGCCGAGGCGATCGCCACGCAGGCGCGCGAGCTGGCCTATTACCACGCCTATGTCGGGCACGGCACCGAGGCCAGCATCACCCTCAGCAAGATGATCCTCGATCGCGCGCCCAAGGGCATGTCCAAGGTCTATTTCGGGCTGGGCGGCTCGGACGCGAACGAAACCAACGTCAAGCTGATCTGGTACTACAACAACATCCTTGGCCGCCCCGAGAAGAAAAAGATCATCTCGCGCTGGCGCGGTTATCACGGTTCGGGCCTGATGACCGGCTCGCTGACCGGGCTGGAGCTGTTTCACAAGAAGTTCGATCTGCCGCTGGCGCAGGTGATCCACACCGATGCGCCGTATTATTTCCGCCGGCCCGATCTGAACATGAGCGAAGAGCAGTTCACCGCGCATTGCGTCGCCGAACTTGAGGCGCTGATCGAGCGCGAGGGCGCCGATACCATCGCCGCCTTCATCGGCGAGCCGGTGCTGGGCACCGGCGGTATCGTGCCGCCGCCCGCCGGATACTGGCCGGCGATCCAGGAAGTACTGAACAAGCATGACATCCTGCTGGTCGCTGACGAGGTCGTCACCGGGTTCGGCCGGCTGGGTAGCATGTTCGGCTCCGATCACTACGGCATGACGCCCGACCTGATCACCATCGCCAAGGGTTTGACCTCGGCCTATGCGCCGCTGTCCGGGTCCATCGTGGGCGACAAGATGTGGAAGGTGCTGGAGCAGGGCACCGATGAAACCGGCCCGATCGGCCACGGCTGGACATACTCGGCGCACCCGATCGGCGCGGCGGCGGGGATCGCCAACCTCAAGCTGATCGACGATCTGAACCTGATCGAGAACGCAGGCTCGGTCGGGGCCTACCTGAACACGGCGATGAAGGATGCCCTGGGCGATCACCCCAACGTGGGCGATATTCGCGGCGAGGGGATGCTGTGCGCGGTCGAATTCGTGAAGGACCGCGAGACGCGCACCTTCTTCGACGCCGGCGACAAGATCGGTGCGCAGATTGCCGGGGCGCTCGTGGCCCACGGCGTGATCGGCCGGGCCATGCCGCAGGGCGATATCCTTGGCTTCGCGCCGCCGTTCTGCCTGACGCAGGCCGAGGCTGACGAGGTCGTTGCCAAAACTGCCAGGGCCGTGTCGGAGATTCTGGGCTGATAGCCACCTCCGCGAGTGCTGTGGCGCGAAATCACTCGCCTCAAGATTGCGTGGGCCCGGATACGGGCCCACTGCGCAACAGGCATATTTCCTTTTTTTGCCTGAATGGCGGTCAGTAGGCACTGCATGTGTCGCTAATTGACCAAAAATGTCGCAACCCTGTTGCAACGGAAGCTTTGACACGCTTTAGTTCACTTCAACCAACGGCCAAAGCCGAATAACAAATAAGCGGCACCAGTCGCGCAAATCGAAACGGGGAGACACTTTGTCCAGAGAGAATAGCAACGACGCCTTCGTCGAATTCGAGCACGTCCAGAAGAGCTATGATGGCGTGCAGCTGGTGGTCAAGGATCTGAACCTCGCGATGCCGAGGGGCGAATTCCTGACGATGTTGGGGCCCTCGGGGTCTGGCAAAACCACCTGCCTCATGATGCTGGCCGGCTTCGAAACAGCCACCCACGGCGAGATCAAGCTTGACGGCAAGCCGATCAACAACATTCCGCCGCACAAGCGCGGCATCGGCATGGTCTTTCAGAACTATGCGCTTTTCCCCCACATGACGATCGCCGAGAACCTGGCCTTCCCGCTGGAAGTGCGCAAGCTGGGCAAGTCCGAGCGCGAGGAAAAAGTCAAACGCGCGCTCGACATGGTGCAGATGGGGGATTTCGGCGGCCGCCGCCCGGCGCAGCTATCGGGGGGGCAGCAACAGCGTGTCGCGCTTGCGCGCGCCCTGGTGTTCGAGCCGGAGCTGGTCCTTATGGACGAGCCTCTTGGCGCCCTCGACAAGCAGTTGCGCGAGCATATGCAGTTCGAGATCACGAACCTCGCACACCAGCTCGGGATCACCACAGTCTACGTCACGCACGACCAGACCGAGGCATTGACGATGTCCGACCGTGTCGCCGTGTTCGACGATGGCCGGATTCAGCAGCTTGCCGCGCCGGATACGCTCTATGAACAGCCCGATAACAGCTTCGTCGCGCAGTTCATCGGCGAAAACAACACCTTCGAAGGCACCGTCAAGGAAATCAACAACGGCCTGGCCGTGGTCGAGCTGGACGATGGCGAGGTGATCGATTGCACGCCCGTGAACGTGTCCAAGCCCGGCGAGCGCACCCTTATTTCGATTCGTCCCGAGCGGGTCGAGATCGACAAGGGCCGCCTCAAGGAAGGGTCGCACACCCTCAAGGCCGAGGTGCTGGAATTCATCTACATGGGTGACATTTTCCGCACGCGCCTGCGGGTCGCGGGACGCGACGATTTCATCATCAAGACCCGGAACGCCCCGGATCAGGTTCGCCTGAAGCCGGGACAGCAGATCGAGATCGGCTGGCTTCCGGAGGATTGCCGCGCGCTGGATGCCTGACGGCGTCATGCGTGCGTATAGCCCCCCCTCTTCCAGCCCGTGGATGGGTGGGCAACAGATAACGGGCGTTACACAAGGAGAGTAACCGAATGCAACTCAAATCCATTCTTCTGGCCTCGGGGGCGGTGCTGGGCACCAGCTTTGCCGCTTCCGCGCAGGACATGGCCGACAGCATGACAGTCGTGTCGTGGGGCGGGGCCTATCAGAACAGCCAGGTTCAGGCCTACATTGAGCCCTACAAGGAAATGAACCCCGGCCTCGAAGTCGTCACCGACGAAAGCTCGGGCGAGGCAGTCACCAAGCTGCGCGCGATGTCCGAAGCGGGCAACGTGACCTGGGATCTGGTCGATGTCACTGCCGCTGATGGTATGCGCCTGTGCGACGAAGGTCTCGCCATGGAAATCGACCATGACGAGATGCTGGCCGCTGCCCCCGATGGCACCCCGGCGTCCGAAGATTTCGGCGGCTCGATCGTCAGCGATTGCTTCATTCCGCAGATCGTTTTCTCGACGACCTTCGGCTATCGCACCGACATGGTTGACCAGAAGCCCGAAAGCGTCTGCGCGATCTTCGACACCGAAACCTACCCGGGCCAGCGTTCGCTGGAAAAGCGTCCGATCGGCAACATGGAATGGGCACTGATCTGTGACGGTGTGGCCATTGACGATGTCTATGACACGCTGGAAACACAAGAAGGTATCGATCGCGCCTTCGCCAAGCTCGATACCATCAAGGATGAGACCGTTTGGTGGTCCGCAGGCGCGGAAACTCCGCAGCTTCTGGCCGATGGCGAAGTCGTGATGGGCTCCACCTACAACGGGCGTCTGTTCTCGGCCATCGCCGAGCAGGATCAGCCGATCGGAATGCTGTGGGATTGGCAGATGTTCGACCTGGACGGCTGGATCATTCCCGCCGACCTTCCGGCAGACCGTCTGGCACGTGTCATGGATTTCGTGAAGTTCGCGACCGACACGCAGCGTCTGGCTGATCAGGCTGCCTACATCTCCTACGGTCCGGCACGTGCCTCCTCGGCGCCGCTGGTGGGCAAGCACGCCGAGCTGGGCATCGACATGGCACCGCACATGCCGACCGATCCGGCCAACGCCAAGAACACCTTCCTGTTCAACTACAACTGGTGGGCCAGCTACCGTGACGACCTGGACAGCCAGTTCCAGGCATGGCTGCTTGAGTAATCGGCCAACAACACTCCGGCGGGCGGGCCATCGGCCCCCCGCCACCCCTCGCGTCTTTGCCGAGCTGCCCGCTGGTGGGCGGTTTCGCCAAGACAAACAAATAACGGATCCGGCAAACGTGTTCCGAATGACCAACAGGGAAGTATGATGGCCGATACCCATTTAGACGAGAACGGATTGGTTCTGGCGGCGGATGGCACGCCGCTGAAGCAAAGCCTGGCGCGGGCGCTCAGGGCGCAAAAGATCCGCGCGCTGCTGTTGATCGCGCCGCTGCTCTTGTTCGTCACGATCAGTTTTGTCTTGCCCATCGGCGAGATGTTGATGCGTTCGGTCCAGAATACCGCCGGCACCGAATACGTGCCCGACCTGATGCCCAACGTCGTCGAAGAGATACAGGACTGGGATCCCGCATCCGGCGAAATGCCTCCCGAGCCTGTCTATCGCGCCCTGGCCCAGGATCTGGCGACTGCATTCGAGAACCGGAACCACACGCAGCTTGGCCGCCGCTTCAACTATGAATCGGCCGGCATGTCGTCGATCTTCCGCAAGTCGGGCCGCCGGGTGTCGGGTTGGGATATAGAAACCGATGGCCCCTTCCGCGAAAAGTTCCTCGATATTGACGACGATTGGGGCAATATCGAGTATTGGGCCACGATCAAGGCAAACTCGGGCTACTACACGTCCAGCTACTTCCTCGCCGCTTTCGACGCGCAGCGCACCAGCGAGGGTATCCAGATGAAAGAGCCCGATCAGCGGATCTATTCCAAGCTGATGATCCGAACGATCTGGCTCAGTTTCGTCATTACCTTCTGCACCTTCGCCTTGGGATATCCCGTGGCGTGGCTGTTGGCGGACCTGCCGGCCAAATCGGCGAACCTTCTGCTGATCCTCGTGTTGCTGCCATTCTGGACATCGCTGCTTGTGCGAACATCGGCATGGAAAATCCTGTTGCAGCAACAGGGCGTGATCAACGACTTCTGGATCGCGCTCGGCTTTACCGAACGAATGTCACTTATCAACAATCAGCTTGGCGTGGTCATCGCGATGACGCACATCCTGCTGCCGTTCATGATCCTGCCGCTCTACTCGGTGATGAAGACCATTCCGCCATCCTACCTGCGCGCGGCAAAATCGCTGGGCGCGACCAACACGGTGGCCTTCATGCGGGTGTATTTCCCGCAAACCACGCCGGGGATCGGCGCCGGGTCGCTGTTGGTGTTCATCCTTGCCGTTGGCTACTTCATCACGCCAGAGCTGGTTGGCGGTGCGGATGGCACGTTCATCTCGAACCGGATTTACTACCAGTTCTCCAGTTCCGGCAACTGGGGCCTCGCGGCGGCTCTGGGCACGATCATGCTCGTGGTGGTGCTGCTGCTCTACTACATCTACGACAAGCTTGTCGGCGTCGATAACGTGAAGCTGGGGTAAAAGACATGGCAACCAAACTTCCTTCCTACGCGACGTTCGGCCAAAGGGTCTGGTTCTATGGCTTCCGGGTGATTTGCGGACTGATCTTCTTCTACCTGATCTTCCCGATCGCGGTGATCGTTCCGCTGTCCTTCAACGCGGAGGACTTCTTCACCTTCACGCCGGAAATGCTGCGGCTCGATCCTGACGGGTATTCGCTCAAGCACTATCGCGATTTCTTTGGCGCGAACGGCGACTATTCCTGGTTGCAGGCGTTCTCGAACTCGATCAAGATCGCGCCGCTGGCAACGCTCCTTGCGGTGTCGCTGGGCACGTTGGCGGCGATCGGCCTGACGCAGCCGCACGTTCCTTTCAAGAAGCCGATCACCGCGCTGCTTATCTCGCCGATGATCGTGCCGCTGATCATCACTTCGGCCGGGATGTTCTTCTTCTACGCCAATATCGGCCTGCAAGGCACCTTCGCGGGTGTCGTTCTGGCCCATGCGGCCTTGGGCATTCCCTTCGTCATCATCACCGTGACCGCGACGCTGTCCAGCTTTGATGAATCGCTCACGCGGGCGGCGGCCAACATGGGCGCGGACCCGGTGACGACCTTCTTCAAGGTGCAGATGCCGCTGATTCTGCCGGGTGTGATCTCGGGCGGCTTGTTCGCCTTCATCACCTCCTTCGACGAGGTGATCGTCGTGCTGCTGGTCGGCTCCGCCGGGCAAAAGACGCTGCCTTGGCAGATGTTCATCGGCTTGCGCGAACAGATCAGCCCGACGATCCTGGCGGTGGCGACGATCCTGGTGACCATCTCGATCCTGCTGTTGACCACGATCGAAATGCTGCGCCGCCGGTCTGAGCGCCTGCGGGGCATCACGCCCAGCTGATCGCGGTCAATACGACATTCCGATAGAACGGGGCGCCCTGCAGCGGGCGCCCCTTTTGCCCTCTGACCCTACTGGATACGCCATGACCGAACAGGACGATCACAAGGCCCGCATGCAAGAAATGCAAGACGCCCACCGCCGCAAGACGCGCGAGGCCAGTGATGCGGGCCGCGGCCTTGTGCTGGTGCACACCGGCAATGGCAAGGGCAAGTCCAGCTCCGCCTTTGGCGTCATCGTGCGCGCCCTGGGCTGGGGGCAGAGCGTTGGCGTCGTACAGTTCATCAAGGGCAACTGGATCACTGGCGAGCGGCGCTTCTTCGATGCGCTCGACCGCGTCACGTGGCACACCATGGGCGAGGGGTTCACCTGGGACACGCAAGACCGCGCGCGCGATATCGCCGCCGCCGAGGCCGCCTTTGCCCGCGCCCGCGAGATGATGGAAAGCGGCGAGTATGACCTGGTCGTGCTGGACGAAATCAATATCGCGCTGCGCTATGAGTACCTGAGCGTCGAGGCCGTGATCGACGGCCTGCGCGCCCGCCACGCGCGCACCGGCGTCATCCTGACGGGCCGCGACGCGCCCGCGCAGCTATGCGATTACGCAGACCTCGTCAGCGAAATGACCGAAATCAAACACCCCTTCCAGGCCGGCATAAAGGCCCAGAAGGGGGTCGATTTCTGAGCGCGGTGCGATTAACTGCGCACCAGTTTCTCATAGGCGTCCGAGATGTCGCGCGTCAGCGCCCCCACCTCGAAGGTGTAGTCCCCGATCTGCCCCACCGGAGTGACCTCGGCGGCGGTGCCGGTCAGCCAGCACTGCTCGAAATCGGCCAGCTCGTCGGGCATGATGTGCCGCTCGTGCACCTTCACGCCACGCTCGTGCAGCATTTGCAGAACCGTTTGCCGCGTCAGCCCGTTCAGGAACGAGTCTGGCGTCGGCGTGTGCACCTCGCCGTCGCGCACGAAAAAGATGTTCGCGCCGGTCGCCTCGGCCACGTAGCCGCGATAGTCCATCATCATCGCGTCGCTGCATCCCTTTGCCTCGGCCGCGTGCTTGGACATGGTCGCGATCATGTAAAGGCCCGCTGCCTTGGATTGGCTGGGCGCGGTTTCCGGGCTGGGCCGCTTCCATTTCGCGATATCCAGCTTGGCGCCCTTGGTCTTGGCCTCGCCATAGTAGTTGCCCCATTCCCACACCGCCACGGCCAGGTGCACGGGATTGCGCGCGCTGGCTACTCCCATGTCCTCGCCCGCACCGCGCCAGGCAAGCGCGCGCACATAGGCGTCGCTTAGCCCGTTCGCCTTCAGCGCCTCCTGCTTGGCCGCCTCGATCTGGTCCACCGTCCACGGGATCTCGAAATCGATCATCTCGCCCGACCGGATCAGGCGCTCAGAGTGGTCGCGGCTGCGAAAGATCTTGCCGTTGTAGCACCGCTCACCCTCGAACACGGATGACGCATAGTGCAGCGCGTGCGTCAGCACATGCACCGTGGCCCCGCGCCAATCAAGCAGTTCGCCATCCATCCAGATCTTGCCATCGCGGTCATCATAGCCAGCCATTGCCGTATCCTTGCCAACATTTCCATTTGTTGCGCTCTTTACGTCCGATGCGGACATAAAATTGCGTCAAAACTGCGATTCGCTACCAGTTGAGACTTGGAAAGTCAACAACGCTGACTTATGCTGCCCAAGGAAAGAGCAGGCAGAGAACGAGGAGTGACGCACATGGCAGACGCCCCCGTAGGAGAGAACCTCCTGTTTCTCACCGACGAGCAGCTGCGCCAGGGGATCGAGGCGATGTTCTTCGCCTATCGCGGCTTCACCTCCGACCCCGATCGCATCCTTGCGACGCTGGCCTATGGCCGCGCGCATCACCGGGCGATTCATTTCATCAATCGCGCGCCGGGGACCACGG
>CAZOKA010000013.1:0-17305 GCA_964580265.1 uncultured Rhodobacterales bacterium
GGCATCCCGGCCAGGCCGAACGCCTCGGCGGCGGCGCGGTATTCCTCGGGGGCGGATATCGTTTCGAGCCATAGCACATCGGCGCCCCCGTCCTTGAGGCCCTCGGCCTGTTCGTGGAACATCTCGACGGCCAGGGCGTGGGTCAGCGGACCCAGGGGCTCGAATATCTCGCCGGTGGGACCGACCGAGCCGGCCACAACCACCGTGCGCCCGGCGGTATCGGCCACGTCGCGGCCCAGTTCGGCACTGATGCGCGACAGCGCATGTGCCCGCTTTTCCGCACCGTGCAGCTTCAGGCGGCTTGCATTGCCGCCAAAGGAATTGGTGAGGAAGATGTCGCTACCCGCATCGACCGCCGACTTGTAGAGCGTGCGAATCCTGTCCGGGTGCGCTTCGTTCCACAGCTCGGGCGCATCGCCCGATTGCAGCCCCATGTTGAACAGGTTTGTTCCGGTCGCCCCGTCGGCCATCAGCCAGTCGCGGGTCTCAAGCAGGCGGGAGAGGGCATCTGTCATGGGTGATCCTGACGGGTATGGGCCTGAGTGGGTGCGGTGCGGGCATGGCCCTTTTGTCGTTGGAGGGCGTGAAGCAGTGTAATGCGCAGTGCTCTCCGCCTGCCAGCCGGCGGGGCAGAACCTTCAGTGCTCTTTCAGAAGCTGGCCTTTGGCGACGACAAGCAACTCGTCCATCTTGGTGCGAATCTCGGCCTCGGTGGCGCGGCCGCCCAGATCACCGGAAACCTTGCGCACCACGTCTTCGTGGCCTGCTTCTTCGAAGTCGGACTTGATCACCTCGGCGGCATAGGCATCGGCCTCGGGTCCGGTCTTGCCCATCAGTTCCGCGGCCCAAAGCCCCAGCAACCGGTTGCGGCGCGCCTCGGCCTTGAATTTCATTTCCTCGTCATGCGCGAATTTTGATTCAAACGCGTGCTCGCGATCGTCGAAGGTGCTCATGGTCCGGTCCTCGGATGATATTGATGTCGCCCCTGATATGCATGGCCGGCGCGTTTGGTGCAAGGGGCTGCGTCTTGCGGGAGTGCCTCCCTTGGACTAATAGGAACGCGACAGACGCGGGGACTCATCCCCGTTAGCATCGACGGAGTGATCATGGCGCGGCGCAAGAAGATCTACGAAGGCAAGGCGAAAACCCTTTATGAAGGGCCCGAGCCAGGAACGATCGTGCAATATTTCAAGGACGATGCCACCGCATTCAACGCCGAAAAGCATGACGTGATCGAAGGCAAGGGCGTTCTCAACAACCTTTTGTCTGAATTTTTCATGACAGGGCTGGGTAATATCGGCGTGCCCACGCATTTCATCAAGCGGCTGAACATGCGCGAGCAACTGGTTCGCGCCTGCGAAATCGTGCCGCTGGAGATCATCGTGCGCAACTATGCCGCAGGATCGCTGGCCAAACGGCTGGGTCTGGAAGAGGGCATGCAGTTGCCCCGCCCGATCGTCGAGTATTGCTACAAGGACGACGCGCTTGGCGATCCGCTGGTCAGCGAGGAACATATCGCCGCCTTTGGTTGGGCCAGTCAGCAGGACATGGACGACATCCTCAGCCTTGCGCTGCGGGTCAACGATTTCCTGGCCGGGGTCATGTTCGGGGTCGGCATCCGACTGGCTGATTTCAAGATCGAGGTGGGCCGCGTCTATGACGGCGATTTTCAGCGCCTGATCCTGGCCGACGAGATAAGCCCCGATTCCTGCCGCCTTTGGGATATTGAGACCGGGCAGAAACTGGACAAGGACGTGTTTCGGCGTGACTTGGGCAGCCTGACCGACGCCTATACCGAGGTTGCGCGCCGGCTGGGCGTCATGCCCAAGGGTGGCGCCACGCCAATGGCCAAACCGACCCTGATCAACTAAGTCGAGGCGTCCCTGTCGGTCTGTATCGCGTCGGTAAACAGTCGGTGGCAGGGACCGCACCGGCAGAGCGGAGAGAAAGAAATGAAAGCACGCGTGCATGTGATGTTGAAGACCGGCGTTCTGGACCCGCAGGGCGAAGCGGTGCGCCACGCGCTCGGCTCGCTCGGCTTCGACGGGGTCGAGGGCGTGCGCCAGGGCAAGGTGATCGAGTTGGACCTTGCCGAAACCGATGCAACCCGCGCCGAGGCGCAGGTGCGCGAGATGTGCGAAAAGCTTTTGGCCAATACGGTAATCGAAAGCTATACGATCGAGCTGGCCTGATGCGAGCGGCGCGGCTGTCGGGCTGGCGTCTGCCGCTGGATCTCGTCGATTTGCCTGATCCCGAACCGTCCGAGGGCGAGGTGGTGCTGCGGGTGCTGGCCTGCGGCATTTGCCGCTCGGACTGGCACGTCTGGACGGGGGCGGACCCCGATGTCAGCCTGCCGCATGTGCCGGGCCATGAGTATTGTGGTGAGGTCGTGGCGGTCGGCCCCGGTGTGCGGCGCTGGCGCGCGGGGGACCGCGTGATCGCGCCCTTTATCCTGGCGTGCGGGGCGTGCCCCGCCTGCGCCGCGGGCGAGCAGACCACCTGCGCCAGCCAGGTGCTGCCGGGATTCACGGCGCCGGGCGCCTTTGCCGAACGTGTTGCCGTGGCCCATGCCGATGCCAACCTTGCCGCCTTGCCAGATACCATCGCGCCCGAGTTGGCTGCCGCGCTTGGCTGCCGGGTGACGACGGCCTGGCACGCCCTGACCGGGCGCGCGGCGCTGCGGCCGGGCGAATGGTTGGCCGTGTTCGGGGGCGGCGGTGTCGGTATCTCGGCGTTGCTGCTGGCGCGGGGGCTGGGCGCGCGGGTTGTCGTCGTTGATGTTGTGCCCGAGAAGTTGGACTTCGCGCGCAGCCTTGGTGCCGATGCAGTGGTCGATGCGCGCGCGGGAGATGCGGCGGCCGCAATCCATGAGATCACGCAAGGCGGCGCGCATGTGGCGCTGGAGGCGCTCGGCGTGGCCGAAACGACGCGCGGTGCCCTGCAATCCCTGCGCAAGCTGGGGCGAATGGTGCAAGTGGGCATGCCCGCCGGCGCACATACCGAAATGACGCTGCCCATGGATGTTGTCTATTCCGGGCAACTGGCGATATATGGCACGCGCGGCATGCCCGCCTGGCGTTATCCCGACCTGCTGTCGTTCCTTTCCGCCGGGCGTGTCGATCTGACGCCGCTCGTCACGCGGCGCGTTGCGCTGTCGGATGCCGGCGACGAACTTGCGCTGTTCGATGGCCCCGCCCCGCCGGGCGTGGCTGTCATAACCGATTTTGCGAACTGAAGGAGGCCGCCGATGCGTGCTGCTGTCATCGTCTTTCCCGGATCCAATTGTGACCGTGACCTGCGTGTCGCCTTTGAAAGGGCGGGGGCGCAAGTCAGCATGGTCTGGCACAAGGATACCGAGTTGCCCGCGGGTATCGACATGGTCGCCATTCCCGGCGGGTTTTCGTTTGGCGATTACCTGCGTTGCGGGGCGATCGCCGCGAATTCGCCGATCTGCCGATCGGTCGTGGCCCATGCCGAGCGCGGCGGGCATGTCCTGGGAATCTGCAACGGCTTCCAGGTGCTGACAGAGACCGGGCTTCTGCCGGGGGCCTTGATGCGCAATGCGGGGCTCAAGTTCATCTGCCACAACTCGGAACTCAGGGTCGAAACCACCGATAGCCCCTATACCGCCGGATACGCGCAGGGGCAGGTGATCGACATTCCGGTGGCGCACCATGACGGCAACTATACCGCCGCGCCCGAGGTGGTCGAGCGCCTGCAGGGCGAGGATCGGGTGGCGTTTACCTATTGCGACAACCCCAACGGATCGGTGGCCGATATCGCCGGCATCCTGAGCGAAAACCGCCGCGTGTTGGGTATGATGCCTCACCCGGAACGCGCCGCCGATGCGGGGCATGGTGGCACCGATGGTGCGGCTCTGTTCGATTCGGTGGTCGGCCAGATGGCGCTGGCGTGACTTGAGCGGCGTGCGCGCAAGGCGTAAACAGTACCAATGGCGCGCATGACATTACCCGAACGAGTACCGGGCCGCACCCGAACGGTGAGTTGGCGGGCACGGCTCGCCTTGGGGCTGCTGCTGGTTCTGGCGGTGGTCACGGTGGTTGTGACCAACAGGTTCCTGACCGAACGGTTCACCAGCGACACGCGAAACCGGGCGGAATTGCGGCTGGCGCTGTATGGTGGCAACCTGATGAGCGAGTTGCGCCGCAATGCTATCGTGCCGCAACTTCTGGCGCGTGACCCGACGCTGATCGGGGCGCTCTCGACATCGGATTTCTCGCAATCCACGCAACGCCTGATTTCCTTTGTCGAAGAGATCGGAGCGGCATCGCTCATGCTGCTCGACAGGGACGGGCGCGCCGTGGCCGCGACCGAACGCAACCGGCTGGGTTCTCGGCACCGCACCGAGCAGTATTTCGTTGATGCCCTGCGCACGCGCGACACGCTGTTTACCGTGCGCGAACGGGAAAGCAACGGCTACAGCTTCACCTATTCGCGCAGGATTGACGCACAGGGCGAATTGCTGGGCGTGATCCTGGTCGAAGTTGATTTGCAGAAGTTCGAGCAGGACTGGTCGGGCATTTCCGACGCGGTTCTGGTGGCTGACAGCAGCGGCAAGATCATCCTGGCGACCGAATCGCGTTGGCGTGGTCTGACCGAGAAAACCGCGTTGGCCCGTGCGCCGGCCGAAAGCGCCATTCAGCGGGCCATTCAGGCGACCGCCGATTGGACGGCGGACCCTGCCGACGCTTATGTCGGCGGCGAGGCGGTGATGCGCGTGGAATCGCGCCTGCCGTTCCGCGGCTGGCGGATTGCCAGCTTCACCACCTACGACAGCGTGCGCGAAAAGGTAAACGGATTTCTGGCGCTGGAGATCATGGGGTTTGCCGTACTGCTGGCGCTGGCCTTCTATTTCCTGTCGCGCAGGACCGCGTTGCGCATGGCCCTGTTTCAGCGGGAATCGGCGGAGCTTCGCGCATTGAATGCAAGGCTACAGCGGGAAATCGCCGAACGTGAGCGCGTGCAAGAGACGCTGGCGGAGGCCGAACAGACCCTTGCGCAAAGTTCCAAGCTGGCCGTTCTGGGCGAGATGTCGGCAGCAGTGAGCCACGAGTTGAACCAGCCGCTTGCGGCGATGAAAACATACCTCGCGGGGGCCCGACTCCTGCTGCAACGCAACCGCCCCGACGAGGCACTTTCGGCGTTTCAGCGCATCGATGACCTGATCGGACGGATGGGGGCCATCACCCGGCAGCTCAAGTCCTACGCGCGCAAGGGCGGAGATACGTTTGAGCCTGTGGATCTTGGTGATGCGCTTGCATCCTCGCTGTCGATGATGGAGCCGCAGCTCAAGCAGCGCAACGTTCGTATCAGCCGCGCGTTGCCGTCTCAGCCGGTGCGCGTGATGGGGGACCGGGTGCGCATCGAGCAGGTGCTGGTCAACCTGTTGCGCAACGCGCTGGATGCCACCCACGGCGAGGCGGAGCCGGAGATCGATATCATTCTCGCTGCGGGCGAAACCGCCTCGCTCAGTGTGCGTGACAACGGGCCTGGCATTGACGATCTGGACGCCCTGTTCGAGCCGTTCTACACCACCAAGAAGCCAGGCGAGGGCGTGGGGTTGGGGCTTGCCATTTCCTCGGGGATCGTCAACGACATGGGGGGGCGTCTGATTGCGCGCCACGCCGAGGGCGGGGGGGCTGTATTTGAAATGCAACTCCCTATCTTGGCAGATGATGAAGATACCGAAGCGGCGGAGTAGCCCATGTCGAAAGTCATGAAAATTGCCATCGTCGATGATGAGCAGGATATGCGGCAATCTATCAGCCAATGGCTGGCGCTGTCGGGCTTTGACACCGAGGCGTTTTCCAGCGCGGAGGAGGCGCTCAAGGTTCTTGGGCCGGATTACCCGGGGATCGTGATTACCGACATTCGCATGCCGGGCATGGACGGCATGCAGTTCCTGAAAAAGCTGATGGGCAACGACAGCGCCCTGCCGGTGGTGATGATCACCGGGCACGGGGATGTGCCGATGGCGGTCGAGGCGATGCGCGTAGGCGCCTATGATTTCCTCGAAAAGCCATTCAACCCCGATCGCATGACCGAACTGGCCAAGAAGGCCGTCGCGGCGCGCCGGCTGACGCTGGATAACCGGGCGCTCCGGCGCGAGTTGTCGCATGGCGGCCAGATCATGAACAAGCTGATCGGGTCGAGCAACGCGATGGAGCGTCTGCGCGAGGATATCCTGGATCTGGGGCAGGCCGATGGTCACGTCCTCATCGATGGAGAAACCGGGACCGGCAAGACGTTGGTGGCGCACGCTCTGCACGCAGTCGGATCGCGCTCGGGGCGCAAGTTCGTCCTGGTGTCCTGCGGCGCGCTGGAAGAGGACGCCCTGGCGCGGCGTCTGTTCGGCCCGATGCAGCCAGAGGATAGCCAGCTTCCCGCGATCGAAGAGGCCCGAGGCGGCACCCTGGTACTGGAGGGAATCGAAACCCTGAGCGACGCGATGCAAGAGCGGTTATTGAATGCGATCAACGAACAGGGCAGCCCGCCCGAGACGCGCATAATCGCCATTTCCAACCTTCAGGACGAGGGGCGCACCAGCGAGGACGCGTTGCGCCCCGACCTGTTCTACCGCTTGGCCGCGTTGCGGATGACGCTGCCGCCCTTGCGCGCGCGGGGGGAGGATATGCTGACGCTGTTCAACCGCTTTGCCGACCAGTTTTCCGAGGAATACGGCTGCGATGCGCCGACCATCAGCGCACAGGAGGCGGCACAATTGCTGCAGGCGCCCTGGCCGGGCAACGTGCGCCAACTTATCAACGTGGCCGAGCGCGCGGTGCTGCAATCACGGCGCGGGCAAGGCACGATCGCATCTTTGCTGATGAGCGATCACGAAGAGATGGCGCCGGTCATGACCACCGAAGGCAAGCCGCTGAAAGAATATGTCGAAGCCTTCGAACGTATGCTGATTGACAACACCATGCGCCGGCACAAGGGGTCGATATCGGGTGTGATGGATGAATTGTGCCTGCCGCGCCGGACCCTGAACGAAAAGATGGCAAAGTATGGGTTGCAACGGTCAGATTACACCTGAGACGCGCATAGCGCCATTTTCACCATTGTAATTTCGCCCCCGCTGCCTTTATTGTGATGCTAACGGCATGGGGTGTTCGACATATCCCGCCGCGAGAGTTTCGCTGTTTCAGACATCTGTAGGAAAAGTACTTCCGGCACGCCTGAACAGACCGATTGGGTCCAAACATGGGCCAGAGAACTGTCCGCCGCCCGCTTCGCGGTGCCGTGGGCCAGAGAATGGGCGCTCGAGGTTCGGGCGTCGGAGAAGAAACGCGATGAGGCGCGCGCGAGCATCAAATCTCAGGGTGAATTCCGTTTGCGGAACCCCTTTTTGCGCGCCCGAATTCGCCCAATCAGACATCAGCCGCATTGCTTCTGCCCCACGGGTGAGGAGGTTATGTCGCGGTGCAAACGGACAACATGGCCAAGAAAATGCTGATCGACGCCACGCACGCGGAAGAAACTCGCGTGGTCGTGGTGGATGGAAACAAGGTTGAGGAATTTGACTTTGAATCCGAGAATAAACGTCAACTTGCGGGTAATATCTACCTCGCGAAGGTAACCCGGGTCGAACCATCGCTTCAGGCGGCGTTCGTGGATTATGGTGGAAACCGTCATGGTTTCCTCGCCTTTTCGGAAATACATCCCGATTACTACCAGATACCTGTCGCGGACCGCGAGGCTCTGATGGAAGAAGAGCGCGCCCATGCTGAAGAACAGCGCGCGCGCGACGAAGAGGACGAAGGCAAACCGCGTAACGGGCGCTCGCGCGGCGGGCGCAAGTCACGTGCCGCCAAAGCCGATACCAAGGATGCCACAACGACACGAGAGCCTGCCGACACTGATGGTGTGGCCGAGATTTCCGGCATGGAAACTATTGAGCTTGACCCGGTGGGGCAGGGCGATGCCGATGCCGATGCCGCGGACGTGCCCGAGGGCACCTCGCCGATGGAGTGGGTGGAGGAAACTCCGGTGGCCGAGCCTGCCGATGAGCAGGACACCGACACCAGCTATGGTGCCGATGATCCTGGCCAGCCCTCGGCGAACGGCGCGCGGGACGATGATGCTAACGGTTATCGCCATAGCGATGCCGCGCAAAAAGATGACAGCATCGAGGCCGTCGCAGACGATGACGACCATGACGATATCCGCCCGCCGCGCAAACCGCGCCCGCGGCGGTACAAGATCCAGGAAGTCATCAAGGTGCGTCAGATCCTGCTGGTGCAGGTTGTAAAGGAAGAGCGCGGCAACAAGGGTGCCGCGCTGACCACCTACCTGTCGCTGGCAGGGCGCTATTGCGTGCTGATGCCCAACACGGCCCGTGGAGGCGGCATCAGCCGCAAGATCACCAACGCCGTTGACCGCAAGAAGCTCAAGGAAATCGCGACCGAGATCGACGTGCCCAAGGGCGCGGGCCTGATCGTGCGCACCGCGGGCGCCAAGCGGACCAAGACCGAGATCAAGCGCGACTACGAGTACCTGCAACGCCTGTGGGAACAGATCCGCGAGCTGACGCTGAAATCCATTGCGCCGGCCAAGATCTATGAAGAGGGCGACCTGATCAAACGCTCGATCCGCGACTTGTACAACCGCGAGATCGACGAGGTGTTTGTCGAGGGCGAGCGCGGCTACCGCATCGCCAAGGACTTCATGAAGATGATCATGCCCTCGCATGCCAAGAACGTGAAGCACTACACCGACGCGATGCCGCTTTTCGCGCGCTACCAGGTGGAAAGCTACCTCAGCTCGATGTTCAACCCCACGGTGCAGCTCAAATCCGGCGGCTACATCGTGATCGGCGTGACCGAGGCGCTGGTGGCGATCGACGTGAACTCGGGCCGCGCCACCAAGGAAGGCTCGATCGAGGATACCGCGCTCAAAACCAACCTGGAGGCCGCCGAGGAGGTTGCGCGCCAATTGCGCTTGCGCGATTTGGCCGGGCTGATCGTGATCGACTTCATCGACATGGACGAGCGCAAGAACAACGCCGCCGTCGAGAAAAAGATCAAGGACAAGCTCAAGACCGACCGCGCCCGCATCCAGGTGGGCCGGATCAGCGGCTTTGGCCTGATGGAAATGTCGCGCCAGCGCCTGCGCCCCGGCATGATCGAGGCCACCACGCAGCCCTGCCCGCATTGCCATGGCACCGGGTTGATCCGCTCGGATGACAACCTCGCGCTGTCGATCCTGCGCCAGATCGAAGAGGAAGGCGTGCGCCGCCGCTCTCGCGAGGTGCTGGTCAAGACGCCGGTCGGCATCGCGAACTACCTGATGAATTTCAAGCGTGAGCACGTCGCCCAGATCGAAGCACGCTATGGCCTGTCAGTGCGGGTCGAGGGCGATCCGATGCTGATCAGCCCGGATTTCAGCCTTGAGAAGTTCAAGACCGCGACGCGAGTCGTGGGCGAGGCCACCGCGCCGGTGGTGTCGGTTGACACATCTTTGATGGATCAGATCGACGAGGATACCGCGCCTTCCGCCGCCGCCGACGACAGTAGCGATGAGGCGTCTGCCGCCCCCGCGGCCCCTTCGGAGGAAGAGGGTGCCAAACCCAAGAAGCGCCGCCGCCGGCGCCGCCGCAGTGGCAAGTCCAGGTCGGGCAACGGGGCCCAGCAGAATGGCGAGACGCAAAACGGCGAGACGGGCGAGGCCACAAGCGAGGCATCGCAGGGCGAGGCCGCGGCAGCCGCCGCCGCTGAGCCGGACACTGATGCCAAGGCTGCCAGTGACGACGTGAGCGGTGCAGAGGCGGCCGAGCCGGCGCCCAAGAAGCCCGCCAGGAAACGGCCCTCGCGCGCCAAATCCGCCAAGGCGAAGGCAGCCGAGCAGGCGGACGCTGAGCCGTCCGCAGCGTTGGAAGAGGCCGCAAAGGATGCGGTGACCACTGAGGCGGCAGAGACGGTAGGCGAGGCCAAGGCCGAGAAGCCCAAGGTCAAGCGCACACGCAAGGCCCCGGCCAAGCCAAAGGCAAAGGCAGCCGCCAAGCAAGAGCCCGCGCCGGAGGCCCTGAACGGGGCCAGCGAGTCCGCAAAGGCCGCCGAGCCAGAGGCCACAGCCGCCCCCGCCAAGGAGGAGGAGGCGACGCCCCAGCCGGCCAAGGAGGAGGCCCCAGCCGCCGCGCCCGAGCGTGCCGAAGAGCCGACCGAGAGCGCGCAGGAGGCCACCCAACCGGACACCAATGAGAAAAAGCCCAAGCGCCGGGGTTGGTGGTCGTTGGGCCGCTGATCCAGCCCAAAGCGATGAGTGAACGCCGCGATCCCCACCGGGTCGCGGCGTTTTACGTTGCGCAATCGGTGCTTGCGCGGCAAACATGGGCGCCGGGGGCTGGCCCGGACAAGCAGGGAGCGGCATGGCGCAGCAACAAGCAGACAGAGTGCGGCGCCGCCGCGTGTTCTACATTCCCGGATACGACCCGATCCACCCGCGGCGCTACCGCGAGCTGTACCGCAAGGAGGGGGCCGAGCAGGCCCGGATCAGTGGCTATGACCTGGCGCTGACGCCACAGCGCCGACCGGGGCCTTATGGCTGGCACGTTGCCGCGCGCATGGATGGACAGGACATTGAGACCGATTTCGAGGTGCTGGTCTGGTCCGACATCGTGCGCGACAGCATGGATCAGGGCATCGTGGCAAGCTACGCGCAATTGCTGCGCACCGCATGGGTCTATATCTCAAGCGGTGCACTGTTCCGTCTTGGCGGGTTGCGCAAGGGGCCGGTGATCGCGGCGCTTTACCCGGTGGTGTTCCTGATCGGGCAACTCGTGATCGCGCTGCTGGCGGCTTGGGCGATTGGCTCCGTGCTTGGCTACCTGCACCCGCTTGCGGGCTGGGCAGGGCTGCTGGTGGTGCCGCCCGTCCTGATGTGGTTCAGGCGGATTGATAACCGCCTTTTCGCCTATTACCTGATGCATGATTATGCCTATTCGGCGCAGCATCGCGGCGCCAATCCGCCCGCTCTTGAGGCGCGCATGGCCAAGTTCGCCGAGCGTATCGCAGAGGCGCTGCGCACGGATGTGGACGAGGTGCTGATCGTCGGGCACTCGTCGGGGGCGCATCTGGCGGTCTCGGTCCTGTCGGACCTGATCCGCGCCGGGCGGGGGGCGGCGAAGGGCGGGCCGGCCCTGTCGCTGCTGACGCTGGGGCATGTGGTGCCGATGGTGTCGTTCCTGCCGCGGGCCGAACGTTTGCGCGCCGATTTGCGGTTCCTGTGCACGCGCGACGACATCGCTTGGGTCGATGTTACCGCGCCCGGCGATGGCTGTGCCTTTGCGCTGTGCGATCCGGTGGCGGTGACGGGCGTCGCGCCCGAGGGGCAGAAATGGCCGCTCGTGTTTTCCGCGGCGTTCAGTGAAACCCTGTCGCCCGCGCGGTGGAAACAGCTGCGCCGGCGGTTTTTCCGTCTGCATTTCCAGTATCTATGCGCCTTCGACAGGCCGCGCGATTACGACTATTTCCAGATCACGGGCGGACCTCTCACGCTTGGCGCGCGCTATGCGGGGCGACCCGCATCGCCGTCCTGTATCCGGCGAGCCGCCTCGGGCTATCGCAGCGTTGGCGCGCCCGCCGATAAGGGTCAGGGCAGGTAATCGGCCGGATCGACGCTTTCGAACCCCTTTCGAACCTCGAAATGGAGATAATTCGCATCCCCCGACCGGACCGAGGCGATGCGCTGCCCACGGCTGACGCTGTCACCTTTTTGCACGCGGATATCCGACACGTTGCCATAGATGGTCAGCAGGTTGTCGGCGTGCTTGACCACCAGGATCGGCACCTCGTCGGAATCGGACGTGATGGCGGCCACGCTGCCGCTGTCGGCGGCCATGATGGCACTGCCGGCGGGGGCCTGGATATCGATGCCGTCATTGCGCCCCTTCGCGTAGGCACGAATGATCTTGCCCTTCACCGGGGTGCTTAGCGGCGCGCTATCGCTGCTTGCCGTCTGGGTTTGGCCCAGGTCGGGCGCTTCGGGCGCGTCTTCCGCGGGGGCGGCTGCCGCGGTATCTTCGGGAAGCGGTTCGCTTGACGAAGGCGGGACCGGCGCCGGGCTACCCTGTCCGGGTGCGGTGGTGTCGGTTTGGGTTTCAAGGGCGGTGGTGTCCGTGGACTCGGCCGGTCGGGTGTCCGATTTCGTGACAGGGATGAGCAGAAATTGCCCCTCGCGCACGGTAAAGCGACTATCGAGACCGTTCCAATCGGCCAGGGCGCGCGGCGTCACGCCATAAAGGCGCGCGATGGAATACGCGGTTTCGCCGCGTTGCACCTTGTGGCGCACCGGTTCGACCCCGACTTGCGCATCAGGCCGCGTGTCGCTGGCAGCGGGTTGCGCGCCGGTGCTATCTGCATCGTCGATCGCGTTCCCCGCCAGTGTCGTTATGTCCACGCCGGGCGGCTGGATAGGCCCGGAGGCCGGGGCGCCCGTGGCCGGCGATGGCTCGGCCACCCGTTCGGGAAGCGCGATGATCTCGCCCTGCCTGAGCGGATCGTCCGGTTTGATCCCGTTGTAGCGGGCCAAGCTTTGCACATCGGCGCCGATTCGGTTGGCCACGTCGCGCAACCTGTCTCCGCGTTTGGCGACCGCCACCTGGTAGCCGGGATAGGAAATGATCCCGCGGTCATCGGGGCGCGGACGCTCCGCAGTCGCCTGTGTGGCGGCTTCGCTGGTATCGAACCCGTTGGTGAGGTTGCCCCGCATATCGAAGTCAAGCGGTTCACTGCACGCGCCCAGAAGCGCCAGCGCCGTCGTTGTCAGGATCACGCGCCTGGGCGCGCGCGAGCGATGTATCGGCTGGTGACTGTCATCGGGGTTGATCATCTCGAATTCCTCTGTCGCACCCCTTGTGGCCGGGGCTTCGCGTTTATGCCTGCTCAGGTATCACGCCCCAGCCCTTCGATAAGCGGGACAAAGCGCACCTGGCGCAATTCGTCATACTCGTAACCCGCGTCATGCCTGGTAACGCGGATCAGGCTTTGCACGGTATCGGACTGACCGACCGGCAAAACCATGATACCCCCGATTTTCAATTGCGCCAATAGGGGGCCTGGCGGGTCTTCGGCGGCGGCCGTGACAAGGATTCGGTCGAATGGCGCCTGATCGGGCAAGCCAAAGCTGCCATCGGCCGACACCGCGGTGATATTGGTCAGGTCCAGCGCCTCGAAAATGGCGCGGGCCTCGCGTACCAGGCGGCGGTGCCTATCCACCGTGTAGACCCGCCGCGCCAGTTGCGACAGGATTGCCCCCTGGTAGCCGCTGCCGGTGCCCACCTCCAGAACCTTGTCGCGCGGGTTGATACGCAGGGCCTGCGTCATCAGCCCCACGATCGAAGGCTGCGATATGGTCTGCCCACACGCGATCGGGAGAGGCATGTCATCATAGGCGCGGTCGGCGAAATGGCCGCGAATGAACGGGCCACGATCAATTTTTTCCATAGCTGACAGCACGCGCGTATCCGTGACGCCCTTCGAGCGCAGCGCGAACAGGAACTGCATCTTGCGTGTGGCGTTATCCGGCTCGTTCATTCAAAAGCCTTGAGTTGATCCAGGATGTCATGCGCCGTCAGGTCCGCGCGCATCGGCGTGACCGAGATATACCCCTCCAGGTTGACGGCGGCGTCGGTGTCCGGCGCGGTTGGGCGGTGCTGATCGCCGCCCTTGATCCACAGGAATTTCCGCCCCGAGGGCGACAGGTGCGGCTCGACCCCGAAATGGGTGTGGCGGCGGAACCCTTGCGCGACGATGCGCATTCCCAGCACCTCGGACGCGGGCAGGGGCGGAAAATTGATGTTATAGAACAGGCGGTAGTCGGCCCCGTCCTCGGATACCGGGGTCGCCTTGAGCAGCTTGCGAATGACCTCGACGGCGTGAACGCCGGCCGCTTCGAACGGGTTGTCGGCCTGGAAATTCTGCGGACCCAGGTATTGCGACAGCGCCATCGCGGGTATCCCCTGCAAGGCGGCCTCCATCGCGCCGCCCAACGTGCCGGAATAGAGCGCGTTCTCGGCCGAGTTGTTGCCCCGGTTCACCCCAGACAGCACCAGATCGGGGCGATCGTCGCGCAGAACCTCGTGCAGGCCGGCCATGACGCAATCAGCCGGGCTGCCTTCGGCGGCATAGCGGCGCTCGCCCAGGCGGGCCAGCATCATCGGATGGGTGTAGCTGATCGCGTGCCCGACGCCCGATTGCTCGAATGCAGGCGCCACTGTCCAGACCTCGCCTTCTGGACCGGCCAGTTCGGTCGCGATGTCATGTAGCACCGCCAACCCCGGCGCGTTGATACCATCGTCATTGGTGATGAGAATGCGCATCTGCTTCTGCCTTGTCCTGCCTTTGCCACTTAGTAGTAGAGCGGGGGGAGCGGGGCAAGCGCGGCGTCCAAGACGCAAGGGGCAGGGCGATAATCCCTGCCCCTTCCTGTTGTGGTTGCGTGAGTGGTGGGGTCGTCTAGAAATTCTTTGTGGCGAGAAAGGAAAAGCCGTCTTCGCTGCGGCTATAGGATGGCGAGGCTGTCACGCTCCAACCCTTCTTGGTGACCATGTACTGAATGCCAGTTGCCAACAGGCCCCCGGCGATCACGTCGCGGGTGTAGTGCCGGTTCGACTGAACCCGGCTGTAACCCACGACAGCGGCGCCGATATAGGCCGGGATGCCATATTCCGGCCCATAGCGGAATTGCAGGAATGCCGCGCCCTGGGTTGCGCCGCTCATGTGGCCCGATGGCATGCTCTCGCGCCCGCCGCCGGGACGCCGCGCATTGAAACCTTTCTTGAGCGCGATTGTGGCAATGGCGGTATAGGCCGCCCCTTCGGCCCATTGGATCAGGCCCTCGCGGTCATTCTTGGCAATGGCAACCAGCGCGCCGGTAAGTGGAATCGCCACGCAGCCGAAATCACCGATCCGGCGCAACGTGGATTTGGCCCGCACTTGCGTGGTCATCGCGCATAGCATTGCCACGCACAGGAAACAGCCCAGCCAGGGCAGTCCACGGTTCTGAATGGTGAGTGTATTCATGCGCTGTCCCTCTTGTTCTTGTCTTTGCCGGGCGACGTGCTGGCAAGGGCATGTCAACAAGGCCACCCTGACGGGAAGCTGACGCAAGGGCGGGAAAAGTGGATGGCCTGGGACAGAGACTCCCGAGTTCACCTGGATTGCGCGACACCGAACCTATGCCAACAGTTCCTGTGCTTTGATATGGGTGATGAAGTGTTGGCAGCCTATGGCCCGTTGCGGATGTCGGGGGGCCGATTGAGAAGCCGCGCGGTACCCGCCCGTCACGCCAGAGGCGTGCCGACTATTGGCGGCGCACCTTCGGTGCGACGGGCGCGGTCGGGCGCTGCGCGGCGGCGCTACGCGGGCACTATCGCCTTGCCACGAAGAAACAGTCAGAAATGGACAAATTCAGAGCGTTCAACCGCCCAGTTGCGACACCAGGCGCCTGGCCTCGTCCTGCGGGGTGCTGAGCGCTGCGCGATCCTCGCCGGGGAAGAACCGTGCGCGCGTGGCCGTGGCCATCGGCGCGGGGGCCAGGATTCTGACACGGGGGCCTGTGCGCTCGGTCTCGGCGGCCCAAGAGCGGGCAAGCGCGATCTGCGCGGCCTTGGTCGCTCCGTAGGCGCCAAAGAATTTCTCGCCGGCATGTGGATCGTCGAAAAACAGCGCCGTGCCCTCCTCGCCCAGAAGTGGGGCGATGAACGGGATAAGCTGCCCCGTCGCGGTGACGTTGCAGGCGACCGATTTTTCCCAATCCTTGGCATCCAGGAAATAGGCCGGCGCCAGGGGCGCGGCATGGATCGCGCAATGCGCCCAGGTATCGACTCCGCCCCAGCGATCATGGATCGAGCGGCAAAGCTGCGCCATCGCGTCGGGGTTGGTCACGTCCATCGGCGCCAGCGTCGCACTTGCGCCCGTGGCCTGAATGCGGTCGTCCAGCTCTTCCAGCGCACCGGTGGTGCGGGCCACGGCGACCACGTGATGGGTGCTCGACAGCTCTTCGGCCAGTGCTGCGCCAAGTCCGCGTGAGGCCCCCGTTATCAGCGCGATCTTTTCGCTCATGGTCATGCTCTCTTGCCGTTTGCGCCCATGCGGGCGACCGGAGGAGGCGGATTATTCCGCCGCTTTGAGTTTGAACCCTTTTTCCAGCATGTCGCTGGGCTCGACCGGGTATTCACCCGAGAAGCAGGCATCGCAATATTGCGGGCACGAGTTGTTGCGTCCCTGCGCCTCGCCCACCGCGCGGTAGAGCCCGTCAAGCGTGATGAACTTCAGGCTGTCCACCTGCAGATGCGCGCGCATTTCGTCCTCGGACATGGTGGCGGCCAACAGCTTTTCTCGCTGCGGCGTGTCCACCCCGTAGAAGCAGGGCCATGCCGTTGGAGGGCTGGCGATGCGAAAATGCACTTCGGCCGCGCCGGCATCAAGGATCATCTCCTTGATCTTGCGGCTGGTGGTGCCGCGCACCACGCTGTCATCCACCAACACCACCCGCTTGCCTTTGATCAGGGCGCGGTTGACGTTCAGCTTCAGACGCACGCCCATGTTGCGGATCTGCTCGGTCGGCTCGATGAAGGTGCGGCCGACATATTGGTTGCGGATGATCCCCATGGCGTAGGGGATGCCGCTTTCCTGGCTGTAACCGATCGCGGCGGGGGTGCCGCTATCGGGTACGGGGCAGACAAGATCGGCCTCGACCGGGGCCTCGCGGGCCAGTTCGACGCCGATCTGGCGGCGCGTCTCGTACACCGAACGGCCCCCCAGGATGCTGTCGGGGCGCGAGAAATAGACATGCTCGAAAATACAAAAGCGCGGGCTTTGGCGCCGGAACGGAAAGCGGCTGTCGAGGCCATTGTCGTCGATCACGACCATCTCGCCCGGTTCGATCTCGCGGACGTAATCGGCGCCGATGATGTCCAGTGCGCACGTCTCGGAACTCAGGACATACGCCCCCGCAACCTGGCCCAGGACCAGCGGCCGCACGCCGAGTGGATCGCGCACGCCGATCAGCTTGCTGCGTGTCATGGCAACGATGGAAAACGCGCCCTCGACGCGGCGCAGAGCGTCTTCCATCCGTTCGGGGATACCCTTTTGCAAGGAGCGCGCCATCAGGTGAATGATGCATTCGCTGTCTGATGAGGACTGGAAGATCGAGCCGCGCTCGATCAACTCGCGCCTGAGTGCTTCGGCGTTGGTGATATTGCCGTTATGGGCAATCGCCGCGCCCCCCATCGAGAACTCGCCAAAGAACGGCTGCACGTCGCGGATCGCCGCGCCCTTTG
>CAZOKA010000014.1:0-17202 GCA_964580265.1 uncultured Rhodobacterales bacterium
CGCCGGGTTGCAGACCTGCCAGCCCTTGCAAAAAAAGGCCGATAACCTTCGAATCAGCCGTCCCGGCCGCGCAGGACAAATCACCACCCGACACCTTGCGCCCGATGGGAGACACCAGATCACGCATCACGCGCGCAATTCGGATGTCGCCCCTTGAGCCATCCCCCCGGCCCGCATATGTCTGAGCCAAACAAAGAAAGGTAACTCCGCATGATCCATCTGCCCCAGCCCGCCCACGACGCGAACGCCCCTCACGGTGACAAGAACCTGGGTCCGTTGCCGGAATGGGATCTGTCGGACCTCTACACCGCCCCCGACGCCCCCGAGCTCAAGCGCGATCTGGACTGGCTGGAAGACGCCTGCGCCCGGTTCGCGCAGGATTACGAGGGCAAGCTGGCCAACCTGACGGCGGATGAAATGCTGGATTGCGTCAAGCGCAACGAACGCATCAGCGCCGTCGCCGGGCGCATCATGTCTTTCGCCGGCTTGCGCTACTACCAGCAGACAACCGATGCAGAGCGCGCCAAGTTCCTGTCCGATTGCCAGGAAAAGATCACCAACTACACCACACCGCTGGTGTTTTTCACGCTCGAATTGAACCGGCTTGACGACAGCCACCTCGACGCGCTCCTGACGCAGAATGCCGAGCTGGGCCGCTATACCCGCGTGTTCGAGCGCATTCGTGCGATGAAACCCTATCAACTGTCGGACGAGCTGGAGAAGTTCCTGCACGACCTGGGCGTCGTCGGTGATGCGTGGGAGCGTCTCTTTGACGAAACCGTCGCCGGGCTGGAATTCGTCGTGGATGGCGAGACGTACGGGATCGAGGGCACGCTCAATTTCCTGACCGACCCCGACCGCGACAAACGCGAGACCGCGGCGCATGAACTGGCCCGCGTGCTGTGCGATAACCGCCACATCTTTGCCCGCGTGCACAACACGCAGACCAAGGAAAAAGAGGTGATGGATCGCTGGCGCGGCATGCCCACGGCGCAAACCGGGCGGCACCTGTCCAACGATGTCGAGCCGGAGGTCGTCGAGGCGCTGCGCAATGCTGTCGTCGCCGCCTATCCCAAGCTCAGTCACCGCTATTATGAGCTAAAGCGAAAATGGCTGGGGCTGGACAAGATGCAGGTTTGGGACCGCAACGCGCCGCTGCCCATCGAAGAGCCCAAGACAGTGGACTGGACCACCGCGCGCAGCATGGTCATGGACGCCTATCGCGGCTTTGATCCGCGCATGGCCGACCTGGCCGAGCCGTTTTTCGAAAAGGGCTGGATCGACGCCGGGGTGAAGCCGGGCAAGGCGCCCGGCGCCTTCGCGCATCCCACCGTGACCGATGTCCACCCCTACGTGATGCTGAACTACCTGGGCAAACCGCGCGACGTGATGACCCTCGCGCACGAGCTGGGGCACGGCGTGCACCAGGTGCTGGCCGCCGACCAGGGCGAGATGCTGTCCTCAACGCCACTCACCCTGGCCGAAACCGCCAGCGTCTTCGGCGAAATGCTGACCTTCCGCAAGCTGCTGGACGGGGCCGCCACGCAGGCCGAACGCAAGACCCTGCTTGCCGGCAAGGTCGAGGACATGATCAACACCGTGGTGAGGCAAATTGCGTTCTACGACTTCGAATGCAAGCTGCACGAAGCGCGCCGCGGCGGCGAACTGACTCCGGATGACATCAACAGCCTGTGGATGAGCGTTCAGGCCGAAAGTCTCGGGCCCGCGTTCGAGTTCATGGACGGCTACGAAACCTTCTGGGCCTACATCCCGCACTTCGTCCACTCGCCCTTCTACGTCTACGCCTATGCCTTTGGCGACGGGCTGGTGAACGCGCTCTACGCCGTCTATCGCGAATCGCCCGAAGGCTTCGAAGAGAAGTATTTCGAGATGCTCAAGGCCGGCGGCTCCAAGCACCATTCCGAACTACTCGCCCCGTTCGGCCTCGACGCCAGCGACCCGCAATTCTGGGACAAGGGGCTGTCTATGATCTCGACCATGATCGACGAGTTGGAAGCGATGGAGGGGTAAGGCACGATACGTGGCAGGTTCATGAGCCCTCTTGATCGTAGCCGTCCATGCGCGGGACCAAGGGCGCACCCTACCCTTCGGGTCGCGATTGCCGGTCTGCGGGCATACCGGCGCGCACCGCTGCCTCGGCATGGGCCGCCAGCGCCTTGCGGCCCGGAAAATCGGCCACCCGAACAGGCGGGTGATAGATCAACTCGACGCTACCCTGCCGGGGCGCTGCCAGCACCTTGAGCAGGTGGCGACCGAAATCCATGTCACCCCACCAGCCGTAGAAGCGCGGGTCGCCTCCTTCGGGGGCATGATAGATCACCGTCACCGGCTGCACATGCAGGCGCTCGCGCAAATCCTCGGCAAAAAACGCCTGGAACAGCGTCGGCTTGAACGGCAGCACCACCATCCCGTCGGTCGAGGTGCCCTCGGGAAAGAAAAGCAGCTTGTGACCGGCCAGCAGGCGCGCTTCGAAAAGGGCGGTCTGATGCCGGGCGGCGCGCGGGTCACGGTCGATGAACACGGTCCCCGTCGCGCGCGCCAGCCAGCCGATCAGCGGCCAGCGCGACACCTCGGATTTCGACACGAAATAGATCCGCTTGCGGGCGTTCAGCGCGAAGATATCCAGCCACGAGGCATGGTTGGCCACCACCGCGCCGCGCTGCTCCATCCGCTCGCCCCGCGTGCGGTATCCGATCCCCAAGATCACAAAGGCCAGCCGGCACACCGTTTGCGTGATATGCGGCGTCAGCGGCCGGTGCAGGCCATGGATCGGACGCTCGACAAGGCGCACCAGCAGTAGCAGCGCCAGCCCGCCAAACACCACCACGCCCAGCACTCCGCCGCGCACCAGCACCCTGAGCCATCCAATCGGCGTGATCGCGGGAATGGGCGGCTCTGGCGGCATGTCCCAAGCGGGCATCACGAGCCGCCCCACCCGCGCAGGTAGATATCGCGTTTTGCGCTGCTCATACGGGTCGCATCCAGCACCAGGCAGATGTCCGTGGTGTTGAAGGCACGATCCACATAGGCCCCCTGCCCCACGCAACCGCCAAGGCGCAGGTAGGCCTTTATCAGCGAGGGCACCTGCATCATCGCCGCCTTGCGATCAAGCTGCTCCGCAGGGATCAGGGCCATGTCGGCCGCACCAGGGGGCCGGGCGCGCACCCGCAGGTCCGGCGCCGCAAGGTGCCTGTGATGCAACAGCGACAGCGGCTGCGCCAGCGCCTGCACATCGGTCCCGTGAAAGCTGGCAACGCCGAACAATATCTCGATACCCCGGTCCACGACGTATTCGGCCAGCGCCGACCACATCAGGTGCATGCCTGCGCCGCCACGATAATCGCGGTGCAGGCAGGAGCGGCCCAGCTCAAGCAGGCGGCGCCCGCTGCCCCGCAACGCCGACAGATCGTATTCGTCCTCGGAGTAGAACTGCCCTGCCGCCTTCGCACCTGCCTCGTCCAGCAGGCGATAGACACCGACCACCTGCGCGCCTTCGGGGCGGGCCGTATCCAGCAGGACCAGGTGCTCGAAATAGTCATCGAAACGGTCGCGCTCCAATCGCGCCTCGTGATCGACCATCGGGCCGGAGCCGCCCAGCTCGGCGACGAACACATCGTAGCGCAGGCGCTGCGCGGCGCGCAGGTCTGCACCGGAAGTCGCCAGCCTGACGTGAAATTGCGGCGCCTTACGGCTCATGACAGCAAGTCCATCCCATTGCGTTGCGGCGCTTTTACGCAAGCGGCGGCGCGCTGGCAACATGCCGCACCCGCGCGCAGGTTACCCGTCTTCAAGTGTGTGGTAACAGTTTGTTAAGATTGCTCAGTCATCAAAGACGGGCAGCAATGCGACGCGAGACCCTTCTATGACCACCTTGCCGGCATCGGGAAAATTGACCGTGATCCGCCCCCCGATATTGGATTGCACCTGCCCGGTGCCCCAATCGGGGCGATCAGGGTGGCACACGCGCATCCCCGGCTCCAGAATCGCGTTCAAGTCAGTCATCCATGTTTTCCCATTTGCCGGAGTTCAACGTGTCGCAGGATAATCTCGAATTGGCCGCGATGATAGGCTCGCGTATCTGCCATGACCTGATCAGCCCCATCGGGGCGATCATCAACGGGTTGGAGATGGTGCAGTTGAGCGGCGCACCGCCCTCGAAGGAAATGGACCTGATCGGCGACAGCGCGACCAACGCGTCTGGACGCATCCGGTTTTTCCGGCTCGCCTATGGTATCTCGGACAGCGACCACGCCATAGCCGCATCCGAAATCCGCGATATTCTGGGGGCCATGGGCCGGAATGGTCGCATCACCCATGACTGGCAGGTAGAGGGAGATATTCAGCGTCGCGAGGCGCGCATCGCGTTCCTGGCGATGCAATGCCTGGAGACGGTACTCCCGCGCGGCGGGCGGATCACGATCAACCGCGGCCACGACAGCACGTGGCGCATGGAGGCAAAGGGACGCGATGCGCGTGCAAGCGACGACCTGGCGGACATGCTGATCGATGGCCCGGATGCGGGTGTACTCTGTGCGGCAAATGTGCAGTTCGCGATACTGGCGGAGGTTTTGCACGCCACTGGGCGCGTGCCGGTACTGGGTGGTGCGGGGGCGGACGGGACGGTAACCCTGCGCCTGTGACGCCCGCGCGGCGACGCCAACCCCGCGAACGGCTCACCCCGATTTCAGCCGCCTCGTGTCGCGCCGTCGCTGGTGACCAGATACTTGAAACTGGTCAGTTGCGCCGCTCCCACGGGACCGCGGGCGTGCAGCTTGCCCGTGGCAATACCGATTTCCGCGCCCATGCCGAACTCGCCGCCATCGGCAAACTGGGTCGAACTGTTGCGCATCAGGATCGCGCTATCGAGACGCTCGAAGAAATGCGCGGCTGCGGTGTCGTCCTCGGTCAGGATGCAATCGGTATGGCCCGAGCCATAGCGGCGGACATGCGCGATCGCACCGTCGATGTCATCGACCACGCGCGCGGCGATCGTCATGTCGAGAAATTCGCGCCCCCAGTCGTCCTCTCCCGCCGGGACGGTGCCGGCAACGGATAGCAGGGCGGTGTCGGCGCGCACCTCGACGCCCGCGTCCACTAGGGCGCGGATCACCCCCTGCCCTATGGTGTCGGCCACGTCGGCATGGATCAGCAGGCATTCCGCCGCGCCGCAGATGCCCGGCCGCCGGGTTTTCGCGTTCAGCACGACGCGCAGCGCCTTTTCGGGGTCTGCGGCCTTGTCGATATAGATATGCACGATGCCTTCGAGATGGGCGAAGACGGGCACGCGCGCCTCGGCCTGGACCAGCCCGACAAGGCCCTTGCCGCCACGCGGTACGATCACGTCGATGGTGTCGATCATGGTCAACATCTCGCTGACAGCGACGCGATCGCGAGTGGGCACGAATTGCACCGCGTCCTCGGGAAGGCTGGTGGCGCGCAGCCCCTCGAGCAAGCATGCGTGGATCGCCTGCGAGGAATGAAAGCTTTCCGAGCCGCCGCGCAAGATCACCGCATTGCCCGATTTCAGGCATAGCGCCCCGGCATCCGCGGTAACATTGGGGCGGCTCTCAAAGATCACGCCAACCACGCCCAGGGGCGTGCGCACCCTCTGGATATGCAGGCCGGTGGGGCGATCCCATTCGGCGATCACCTCGCCCACGGGATCATCCTGCGCGGCCACGGCGCGCAGGCCCTTGGCGATATCCGCAAGCCGCCCTTCGTCCAGCGTCAGCCGGTCCAGCATCGCAGCGCTCAGGCCCTTTTCGCGCGCAAATTCCAGATCGCGGGCGTTGGCCGCCATGATCTCGTCCTTGCGGGCGATGACGCAATCGGCGGCAGTGGTCAGAGCGGCGCGCTTTTCATCGGGCGCGGCATGGGCCAGACGCGCCGCCGCGCGTTTGGCGCGGGCGCCGATATCGGCCATCAATGCGGGGATGTCTTGGTGTTCTGTCATGTTCCGTCCTTGTCAAACCGGCGCGCGCGCGGCTTACATCGCTTGTTCCAGTATCTCTTGCAGGGTTTCAGCGGTCAATTCCACCGGGTTCGCGCGCATTGACGACGATCCGGCCGCCGCCGCCGCGATCGCGGGCAAATCGGAGTGGGAAACCCCCATGGCATCCAAGCGCGGCAGCCCCTGCGCCGACGACCAGTTCGAAAGTGCCCCAAACGCATCGTCCGCATCGCAGCCCAAGGCGGAGGCGATCCAGTTGCGCACCTCTTGCAGACGCGTCTCAAGCGCCGAGTCGGGCATCGCGGCGGCGGCGTTGGCCGACAGCACCCCAGGCAGCAGGGCACCGCAGACAGCGCCGTGGGGCGCGTGGCTCATTCCACCAACGGGACCGGCCAGCCCGTGCACCGCGCCGAGGCCGGCGTTTGACAGGGCCAGACCGCCGCACAGGCTAACCCAGGCCATGTCGTCACGCGCCTGCGCGTTGGTGCTATCCGCCATGACGGTGCATAGCGCCCGCAGGCCACGCGGAATCGCGTCGCGGCACAGCGCATCGGTCATCAGGTTGGCGCGACGGCTCAGGTACGGCTCGATCACCTGCGTTACCGCATCCAGCCCACTGGCCAGCGTCTGCGCCTCGGGCAAGCCATCGGTCAGCGCAGGATCGACAATCGCCAGATTGGGCAGCATCCGGGGATCGCGCAGCGACACCTTGCGCCGCGCCTGCGGCACGCCAATGACAGCGTTTCGCGTCGCCTCGGCCCCGGTGCCCGCGGTCGTGGGCAATGCCACGAAAGGCAGCGGCGCATGATCCAACGGCAGGCCCTGTCCGACCACTTCGAGGTGGTCCATGATCGGCCGCGTCGCCGGGATCAGCGCGGCGATCGCCTTGCCCGTGTCCAGCGCCGCGCCGCCACCCGTTGCGACGACCACGTCCACGGCCATGTCCCTGCCAAGGGCCACGCCCGTCTCGATCAGCGCCAAGTCCGGCTCATGCGGGCAGGCTAGCGCGGTGACGGCGCAACCCGCATCGCGCAGGGCCCTGTCCAGCCACGCAGCGCGGGCGCCGCGGGCACCATGCACCAGCAGCACGCGCCGCCCCAGTGCCGCCACACACGGCGCCGCATCTATGGCAACACCCCGGCCAAAGCGGATTTCACCGGCGGTCAGGAAGCTGAAGGCGTCATGGGGCATGGTGCTGCTTTCGTCATCGGGTGCGCGTGGGCGGTCAGAGGGCCATGTCATCGCGGTGGACAAGGGCGGCGCGACCCGGATAGCCGAGCAGCGCTTCGATCTGGTCGCTGCGGTGGCCGCGGATCACCAGCGCCTCTTCGGCGGTATAGCGCGACAGGCCCTGGCCCAGCTTGTGGCCCGCCTGGTCCTCGATCGCGACCGGATCGCCTCGGCCAAAGCGCCCGGCAACCGCTGTCACCCCGGCGGGTAAAAGGCTCTTGCCGCTCTTGAGGGCTTGGGCGGCACCCGCGTCCACCGAAAGCGCGCCGCGCGGCTTCATCGCCGCGATCCAGCGTTTGCGCGCGACATGCGGGTCGTCCTGCGCGGTGAACCAGGTCGCGCGCGCGCCATCGTAAAGGCCCCGCAGCGGATGCAGAACCGACCCTTCGGTGATGGCCATGCTGCACCCCGCCGCCGTTGCCATGCGGCCCGCCATCAGCTTGGTGCGCATCCCGCCCTTCGACAGGCCAGACCCGGCATCGCCCGCCTGCTGCTCCATCTCGGGGGTGATACGCTCGATCACCGGGTAGTGACGCGCGCTCGGGTCGGTCTGCGGATTGGCGGAATAGAAGCCGTCCACGTCCGACAGCAGGATCAGTTGATCGGCACCCACCGTCACCGCGACCTGCGCCGCCAGCCTGTCATTGTCGCCGTAGCGGATTTCATCGGTGGCGATGGTGTCGTTCTCGTTCACGATGGGCACCACGCCCAGGCCGAGAAGCTGCGCCATAGTGGCGCGCGAGTTCAGGTAACGGCGGCGATCGGTGCTGTCTTCAAGCGTGACCAGAACCTGCCCGGTGGTGATGCCATGCGGCGCCAGCGCCTCCTCGTAGGCGCGGGCAAGACGAATCTGCCCAACCGCCGCGGCGGCTTGGCTCTGTTCCAGGGACAGGTCGGTGCCGGGCAGGCCCAACACCCCGCGACCCAAAGCAATCGACCCCGACGAGACAAGCGCCACGTCCTTGCCGAGCGACTTGAGCCAGGCCACATCGGCAGCCAGCGCCGTCAGCCAATCGCGCCGCAAATCGCCGCTGACCCGGTCCACCAGCAGGGCGGAACCGATCTTGATGACGATGCGACGGGCGTCGGTCAGGGTTGCCACGGTTCGGGCTCTTCCTGCGCCTTGGTGGTTTTCAGGCGGTCCTCGGCGATCTGGGCGCGCACGGCGCGCAGCACCTCCGTAAGCCCCTCGCCGGTGACAGCCGACAGCATGTACACCGGCCCGCCGGCCACCTGCTTCAACTCGGCCCTGGCCTCGGCGCGCATCTCGTCATCCAGCGCATCCACCTTGTTCAGCGCGGTCACGCGCGGCTTGTCGGCAAGGTGGCCGCCGTAGGCCTCAAGCTCGTCAATGATGGTGCGGTAATCACCCGCCACGTCCTCCGCGGTGGCATCGACAAGATGCAACAGGACGGAGCACCGCTCGACATGGCCAAGAAACCGATCGCCGATACCGCGCCCCTCATGCGCGCCGGCGATCAAGCCGGGGATATCGGCCATCACGAATTCGGCGCCATCGACGCCCACGACGCCAAGATTGGGGTGGAGCGTGGTAAACGGGTAATCCGCGATCTTTGGCCGCGCGTTGGACGAGGCCGCAAGGAACGTGGACTTGCCCGCATTCGGCAGCCCCAGCAGACCCGCGTCGGCGATCAACTTAAGCCTAAGCCACAGGGTGCGCTCAACCCCGTCCTGCCCAGGATTGGCGCGGCGCGGAGCCTGGTTGGTGGAGGTCTTGAAATGCAGGTTTCCCCACCCGCCATTACCGCCCTTGGCCAGCAGGACGCGGGTGCCGACCTCGGTCAGGTCGGCGATCACGGTTTCCTCGTCCTCGTCCAGGATCTCGGTGCCGACAGGGACGCGCAGCACGATATCCTCACCATCGCGGCCGGTCCGCTGCTGACCGCGGCCGGGCTGGCCGTTCTGAGCAAAAAAATGCTGCTGGTAGCGAAAGTCGATCAACGTGTTGAGGCCATCAACCACCTCTGCCCAGACCGAACCGCCGCCGCCGCCATCGCCGCCGTCGGGGCCTCCGAACTCGATATATTTCTCGCGACGGAAACTGACGCAGCCCGCACCGCCCGCGCCGGACCGGATATGAACCTTTGCAAGGTCTAGAAATTTCATGCCCGACTCCTTTTGGCGGCTCTTACAGCAAAGGCCGGGCTTTGCTCAATCCAGTTTCCGGCTATAGGTCCATGTGGGCACTTTCGCAGCGCGCGCCACGCAATAGGTTTCGGCATCGCCCAGATATTCGAACCCGCAATTTGTCAGCACCCGCGCCGAGGCGGGATTGTCCTGAAACACCTCGGCGAACAACGTCTCGCACTTCTGCGGGTTGGCCTCAAGCAGGGCCCGCACCGCCGCCGAGGCGACGCCTGTGTTCCAGTAGGCTGGCGCGACCCAATAGCTGATCTCGGACTGGTTACGATCCATCCGTGCCAGCGTAACCAGGCCCATGACCTCGGACGCCCCTGCCTTGCTGCCATCCATGACCCAGACATCCTCGGTCCGGTCGGGCTGCTGCGCGCGCTTGATATACGCCTCGATCGCGCCGGGGGGCAAGGGATGCGGGATGGTGCTGGTATTGGACGCCACGCGCGCATCGCCGCAATACATCTCGACAAGCCCGAGATCCGAGCCGCGCACCGGGCGCAAATCGAACGCTTCTGCCGCGATGACAGGCTGATCTGTAATCTTTTCCAGCTTCATGCGCTTTTTCCTCCAAAAATGCATGAACAGATCCGGGGAGATCTCAGGGCGCGCTGACTAGGCAAGCGTGCGCCACGGATTACAGGTCATCATACCTGCCCAGAAATGCAAGATGTCGGGGCCGAAATGCTCTGCTTTGTCATCCCCCGTGAGCATCGAATTCGCGATGCGGCACGCGTCCGTCCCTTGATCCGTTGCCAAAATGAAAAGGGGACCGGCCTTGATGCCGATCCCCTGAATGTTTCAAACCTTCGAGGTCGGCTTATTCAGCGGCCTCCGCCACCGGAAGCACCGATACGAAGGTACGGCCCTTGAGGCCCTTGTGGAAGGTCACCTTGCCTTCTTCGGTCGCGAAGATGGTGTGATCCTTGCCCATGCCGACGCCTTGCCCGGGCCACCACTTGGTGCCGCGCTGACGGCAAATGATGTTGCCGGGAATGGCCGTCTGGCCACCATAGAGCTTTACGCCAAGGCGACGACCTGCAGAGTCGCGCCCGTTACGGGATGAACCGCCTGCTTTCTTGTGTGCCATCTCGTTCTCTCCTATCTCGCCGAACTATTTAGCCAGCTCTTTGGCCTGTTCAACCCATTCGGGTTTGACCTTCACCGCCTCGAACGCATCCACGTCCACCGCCGCCAGCTCCGCATAAGAGTTAATGCCGGCCTCTTTCAGTTTTTTCGCGGCAGCCGGTCCAATGCCGGTAATGGCCGTCAGATCGTCGGCAGCCGGCGCTTTCGCCTTGGCCTTGGGCGCGGCATTCTTTTCGGCTTTCGCGGCCGGCTTTTCTGCCTTGGCGGCAGGTTTCGAGGCTGCGACGGCATCCGAAACACCAGCAGCGCCGGTGGCGGCCTTTACGCCGGTCTTGCCGGCCCCGTTCGGCAGGATGTCGGTCACGCGCAGCAGCGTCAGCTTCTGGCGATGGCCGACAGTGCGCTTGGAGCTGTGCTTGCGGCGGCGCTTGACGAAGTTGATGACCTTGTCACCCTTGACCTGATCGACCACTTCGGCCTGCACAGCGGCATCCGCGACCAGCGGAGCGCCCAGGACGGTCTTGTCACCGCCCAGCATCAGGACATCGTTGAATTGAACCTTTTCACCCGCGTCAGCCGCCAGTTTCTCGACCCGGAGCACATCCCCGGCCTGAACCCTGTACTGCTTGCCACCGGTCTTGATGACCGCAAACATATGTAAATCCTTCATCCTTACCGCGTTCTGTGGTCCCCGTGCGGGAGTTTCGGCCTGTTGGCCACCTCGAACAGCGCGCCCTTGTTAGGCGATATTACACTACGCACGCAACGGGATCACCCCTTGCGAGATGGGCGCTTATCCTAGGAAGCAACGCCCGAGTCAAGTGGCTCCGGGGGCCTTTTTGCCCCGCTTGAACCGCTATATGTCCTGCGCCGCCATCTCGGCGGCAAGGGCGCGACCCATCGCGTGGCTCAGATCCCGGTACATCGCACCGAAAGCATCGAACAGGGCGGCGTTCATCGCCCTGCCCTCGGGCGTGGCTGCCAGCGCGGCATAGTCGCGGATCTGCGCCACGCTCAGCGGATCGTGAGCCAGCAAGACGTAGCCATAAACCCATTCAGTGGTGCTTTGGCGTATCTCGTTGGCATTGGCGGTGACATTCCGGATCGCCTGCGCCGGCGACATGTTCAGCGCCCCCCCGTCGATCAGCCCGACCATGAAACTCAGATTGGCATTGAGCGCGCCGGTCACGTTGCGCTCGACCAGGTCATTGGCCCGCACATAGGCGTCGATTGCGCGAAATCTCTCGGAGTTCCTGGCGCGGGCTTCGCGAAAGCGTGCGGCGGCGGCGGCTTCGACCTGCGGGTCACGAAACGCCTTGCGCGCCGCCAGTTCCAGAGCGATGAGGCGTTGGCCAAGCTCGGAGGTATGGAATTCGAGCATCGGGATCGGGTCGGCATCGCCATAACTTTCACGAAACCGGGCGCGCACCAGCGCCTCCATCCTGCCGACGTCATAGATGCGCGCCACGCGCCGTTGCCAATGCGCCTGCCCGGCTTCCGGCACCCTGTCGGCAGCAAGGTCGATGGCGTGCGCCATGCCTTCCTCGCGCATCACCGCGATCAGCGCCGGCACCCCCATGGCATCCAGCAGGCGGCCCAGGTCATCCTTTTCGCCCGCCGCCGACGCGCGTGATGGCGCGACCAGCAGCATCGCAACAAATGTCACCGCCACGATCACGGATACAAGGCCGCTGGGGACAATTCTGGCAGATGAACGCATGAAGCTTTCCTTTTCCGGTCATCCCATGATGCATCGCACCGCCGGCCCTGACAATGCGCGCATAGCCACCAAGGCTCACATCAGCCGATGCCAACATGAGCATTGACGCCAATAGATGATGCTTCATGGGTGGCCCCTCATTCCCTGGCTCAACACCTCGCACCGGCAGACGCGGGCGAAACAGCTCCAAAGTCATCCGCCGGGCCCGGGCCATTGCGAGGCTGTGTGGGGGATAATTCCTTATGTATTTAATAAGACACTATATTTGACTGAAACGATAATCGAAAAGGGTCCGCCACGTCGAAAAGACACGCCTCACCAATTCCTGAAGTATGCTCCTGCGAACGACAAAATTCCCCCCTTGCCACCCGCGCACATAGCCATTACATCGTGCCGCCACGGAGAGGTGCCGGAGTGGTCGAACGGGGCGGTCTCGAAAACCGTTGAGCCTTCACGGGCTCCCAGGGTTCGAATCCCTGTCTCTCCGCCAGATCACACTGCATTGACTTCAGATAAGACATTGTAATTAAAGACGACTTTTATGTCGCGGCGCCCGCATCCATTCTTGATGGGCCGCTTTGGCTATACAGACCGCTATACTCTCCTCCGCAAGCAAGAGGGGATTCTGGATATGGCCATCAAGAAGCGCGGCAAGACGTTGTCGCTGTATAGGCGTGTCCCAAAACGGTATGCGTCGATCGAGTCGCGCAAGTTCATATGGCTGGCTCTCCATACCGACAGCCCATCAACAGCCGAACGCAAGGCCGGGCCGGCCTGGGATGAGCTCATAGAGGCATGGGAAGCCAAGCTTGCTGGCGATACCTCGGATGCCGAACAACGCTTCGCTGCGGCGCGTGAGTTGGCGGCAGCGCGAGGTTTCCGATATCTGCGTGCAGTTCAAGTAGCCAAGCTTCCCAAGGATGAACTGCTAGATCGGATCCCTCTGCGAGACGAGAGCATCTCACATGTCTGCACCGGGCCTGAAACGCCATCGTTACAGGTAAAAACGCCGATTCCGGCGTTCCATGTAAACCAGACCGAGCGAAAATCCCATATTTTACTGACTTGACGAGTTTACATAGGGAAACAGACGCGTCCGGATTTTCGGCTGATGCAAACCAGAAACCGGGGTTTCCGTGGCACTTTTCACCGCCATGTATACCAAAATGGAAACAAAACCGGGCTTATGTAAACCGCATATAAACCGCGACGGTCGTGTTCGGCGTGGTCACGATCCCCACGAGATCGTCCGGAGCATCATGCGGCTATGCGGCCGCGCTCGATCACCGCAATATCAGGGCGTGGTTCCATCGAGCATAAGGCACGCCGATCGACGCTACGGACTCGATTTCGATGACTGGTTGACACAATCCGTCTATGCTCGGATCAACACAGCACCGTCAGCGCCCGGTGCTATCGCATCGGCAATCGGAAAGGGGCCGGCCATGCTTGCGAGTTGGTCAATCATGGAGCTGTCGGCGGCGTTCGCGCTTGCCGCGCTCATGGTGTTGCTGACCGGCTTGCGTATTACCAGGCTGGTGGACACGCTGGCGGACCGAACCGGGATTGGCGAGGCGATCGCGGGCGCGGTTCTGCTGGGGGCGGCCACGTCACTGAGCGGGACAATCGTGTCGATCACGGCCGCTCTTGATGGCTTCGCGTCGCTGGCCTATTCCAACAGCATCGGCGGCATCGCCGCGCAGACCGCCTTTTTGGCCATTGCCGACCTGGTTTATCGGCGGGCCAATCTGGAGCATGCCGCGGCCGATCTGGCAAACATCTTTCAGGCCATCACGCTGATGGTGCTACTGACGCTACCACTTCTTGTCCGCACCCAGCCCGAGATTACCGTTTTCGCCATTCATCCCGTGTCGCTGGTCATCCCGGCGGTCTATATTGGCGCGCTGTTCACCACCCGTGCCTTGCGAGACGCGCCGATGTGGCGCCCGGTCTCAACCGATGACACCCGCGAGGACACGCCAGAAGACGAGAATGACAAGCCCGCTCGCATAAGCACCGCGCGCCTTTTCATCGAATTCTTCCTCCTGATGCTTGTCATGGCGGTTTCGGGCTGGGTGATCGCCAAGACGGCTGGCACCATCACAAGCCGCATGGCGCTTTCGGAATCTCTGGTAGGGGCGCTGGCCACGGCCGTGGTGACCTCGCTGCCCGAGCTTGTGACCACCATTGCCGCGGTGCGCCGCGGTGCACTTCAACTGGCCGTGGGCGGGATCATCGGCGGCAACACCTTCGATACGTTGTTTCTGACCGCCGCGGACGTTTCTTACCGGGACGGCTCACTCTATCATGCTATCGGGACGGGGGATCAATTCTGGAACCTCACGGCCATCCTGATGACGGCGATCCTCCTGGGCGGTCTGATCCTGCGTCAACGCATGGGGCCGGTGCGGATGGGCGCGGAGAGCCTGGTGCTTCTTGTCATCTATGTCGGCGCGATCATGCTGCAGGCGATGAATGGCTGGGGGTCTTGACCGGAGACAGACCGCAGTCATTCCCGGCAGGGATCTTCTGCGCAGTGCCGTTCATCAGTTTCGGGGCAATCTGCCATGGGTGGCGCAATGGTCTGGATGCCAATGTTTCAGCGCGGCCATCCGGAATCAGGCAAGAGCAAGCAGAAAAGGCACACAGCGCGCCGATGCCTGTTCGAGCCTTTTCCACCCATGGCTGAATATCGGCGGCTTGGCGCCCCGCAATGTCTCACCTCTCCGGTGGCGGAACCTGCTTCTCATCCGTGCCCTGCCGCACGAAGCGCCACCAAGGCCTATGCCGTGTATCGGAGTGCTGCAAACCGGGGGAAGCGGATTCAGGAGTGGCCGCCGGATGCTTCGAAGAGGATCAGTTCGACCCGCTCTTCGCCCGCGACATAAGCGTCATGACCCGGCGGGATCTCGAAGAAATCTCCCCTGGAGATCTGCGTCTGCTCCCCGCTTTCGACCATCCGCACGACCAGCTTGCCCGAGAGGCAATAGCCGGTGTGGTGCATCGGACAGGTATCGGGGAAGCCGAGAAGTGGCTTCTCGTCCGCCTCCCAAGTCCAGCCAGGCTCGAACACGGCATGCATGCCGGTGGAGCCCTGCCCAGTCTTCACGATGTCGATGCCGCCGCGTTCCTTCATATCGAGCCGATCATCGGGGCTCTCGAACCGGCGGGTTTCGATGGTGGCTGTCATGGTTGCCTGCCTTTCCACGAGCCGGCTCGGGACCGGCCCTCTCATACATATGTGATTTCAGGTTTCAAAGACCGGAGGATGTCCCCGACCTCGGCCCGGGTTTCCGCGTTGTAGCTCAGGGCCTTCATCGTGCTCAGGATATCATCCGTTGCGGCGTCGTATTCCGCCGCGTCGATCTCCATGCCGCGATGGGCCTCGGCCATGGTCCGGCCGCTGTAGTTATCCGGTCCTCCGCTGCCGGCGGCGAAGAATTCACAGGTGTGCTGCTTGATCTCCTCGACCCGCTCGGGACGGTCCGCATAGGGTTGAAACCGGTGACCGATCAAGGGGTTCTTCATATGGGCCGCGACTGTTCCGTCGACGATCCGGCGGATGCCTGCGGCGCCACCGAGGCGTTCGTAGAGTGTCACGGTTTCCAGGTCTTTCGCGAGGGAATGGGGCATGGCTACACCTTTCTCGTTTTGCGATGCGTTTACTCAGGCGGGTTCGGATTGCGCCTCCCTGACATCGGCCGCGGTCATCGGTTTGCCGCCAATAGCCCATTCGCCGCTGGCAATTTCCTTCACCCGGACCCAGGTGACGCCGCGCATGGCCTCGCCCTCGACGCCGACCATCGCCTCGGTCACATCCCGAATCATCCGGTGTTTCTGGTCTTCGTCGAAGACCCCTTGGATCAGTTCAATGTCGACGAGTGGCATGGGAACCCTCCTGCATTGTCAGTTTGCTGGTCAACGCCATGATCCTCATGGCGTGTATGCAGGTTGGCATCCGCGGACCCGGTCGGCCAGTTCACGAACTGAATCCACCCCAATACAGAATCTGAACTGGCCGGATGCCGGATCGTTGTGTCAATCTGGGGGGGGCACCCAGAACACCCAGAAGAGGAGACGCACAGATGACCAACGCAAGCTACAAGCAGTTCTGCCCGGTCGCCATGGCTGCGGAGATCCTCTGCACTCGCTGGACCATCGTTCTTCTGCGCGAGCTGGTTGCCGGATCGAGCCGCTTCAACGAATTGCGCCGAGGCGTGCCTCGGATGTCGCCGGCCCTGCTCTCAAAGCGCCTGAGCGAATTGGAGGCGGCCGGCGTGGTGAAGCGCGAACAATTAAGCGACACACCAGGGGTAGATGCCTACCGGCTGACCCAAGCCGGGCAAGACCTCCAGCCGGTGATCGAGGCCATCGGCATGTGGGGCCAGAAGTGGGTGGAGACCGAGCCGTCTCTCGAAAACCTCGATCCGGAGCTTCTGATGTGGGACATGCGCCGCAATCTCAACACTGACCCGGTTCCGGAACGGCGCGTGGTGATCGAATTCATCTACCCGGAGCTGCCCGAGGCTCAGCGCAAGTGGTGGCTGATCGTGGAGCCGGACCGGACCGTTGATCTCTGCCACATCGATCCGGGTTTCGACGTGGATCTCTACGCGACGGTAGATTTGCGCACAATGACGGAAATCTGGATGGGCCTTCGGTCGGTGACCGATGCCGTCGATCGCGAGGCGCTGGTGCTGGTCGGGTCGCAGGATCTGATCAACTCAATGCAGACCTGGATTGGGCTCAGCCCCTTCGCACGGCAGGAAAAACTGGCAAGCTGAGTGCCGAGGGTCTTTGCCAGGCCAGCACCCGCGTTGCTGCCTCTTGTTTCCCGTAGCTATCCGCGTGACGGGTCAGCACGAGCCAACCTCAATAACGCGCCGCGACACAAACCGCCGCACCTTGCTTACTCGCATGCCGCACTTGCCAAGCTTGGATTCATTAGCACTTAGCGAACGGCAGGAATACTCGCATCACGGATGTAACTCAATTGAGAACGCGGCTATGAACATTCCGTGTCACACGCAGCGCTAGA
>CAZOKA010000015.1:0-6792 GCA_964580265.1 uncultured Rhodobacterales bacterium
GGCGATCCTACGCTGGCGATAAAGCGCTTTATCCCAGCCAAATCCGAAAAACCTCCGATCATTGCGCAGGTTGCAGCCAAATCGCCGTGCCGGGGGGCGGCCCGGCGATGCGCGGCGGGCTTCGCCCTTGATTCCGCGCATTGGTGCTAGATTGAAAGTCCGCAATAGGCCATCACCGCCCATCAGCACCGGGCGCCAATTGCAGATGCCAAACACTACCAGGTCTGCGCGGGCGCCATCGGCGGGTCCGTCAGGTTGAGTCGCCCCGCGATGCGCAGGCGCGCCTCGGCGCTGGCGACAAGGGCCTCGGCATCGGAAAGGGCCTGCATCATGCGGGCGCGACTGTGCTCGGTCAGCAGGCGCGCGGCCAGGTCTGGCGCATCCGAGTCGAGCAGAATTTCGGCGCTGCGCAGGACATCTGCGATCTCGGCGGTCAGGGCAGATTCAAGGGTGCGCCAATGGTGCCACACCTCGGGCAGGAGCGGCTCTTGCGCCTGGAAGGCAAGGTGCATCAGCCGTTTGAATATATAGGCGGCGCTGCGCGTGACCTCGGCACCCTGCGAAATGTGCGAGACGGTATCGGGCCGGCGGTCGGCGTGGCGGGTATCGAGGAACCGGGCGCTTTCGCCGGTGGTCAGGTAGCGGTGTGGGCCGTATTCGAGCGGAACGTCAGCCTGCCCGAGAAACACCGGCATGAGCGGCGCGGTCACCGGGCCAACGGGTGCATGCCACATCATGCGCAACGCGCAATGGCGCGGGTGGGTCAGTGGCACGACCTGACCATACCCTGCCGTATCCCCGGTGAGCGTGGCCGTGGAAATGGACCAGAACACATCGGCCAGCGTGACCTTGGACGGGGTGGCGGCGCGCTTGTGCATCTCGTCCTCGATCCAGGCAACGCCGTCCCAGCGGCCCTTGCCATCGCCATAAATGGCGTTCACGTCGAACGGCCCCTGCGCGGGGTCATACCAGCCCAGATCGACAGCCGTTCTTATGAAGTGGTCGGGAAACAGGTAATCATCGGTCGGGGCGTCGGGGATCACGCCGATATAGCCGGGGCGCGAGGCGCGGATGCTGTCGGGGCCAAGGCGTTCGGCGACCCACAGACCCTTGCCGCCGGAAAACTCGATCACGACCCAGGCCTCGTCCGGGTCGGCGATGATGTGCGAGTTGCCGCCATAGCAGGAATAGCCGTGCCGGGCGATCAGGCTGGCGATCAGATCGACGCCTTCGCGCGCGGTGCGGGCGCGTTCCACCACCAGGCGGGCAAGGTCGGAATAGTTCGGGCCGGTCTGATCTGGCGGTGTCATCGCAACCAGGTCGGGGCGGCTGTCGGACCAGATATCGCGCACGGCCACGCCATGTTCGTTCAGCCCGCCATTGGTGATCGGCGCGGGCACACCAAGGTAATAGCTATAGCTGACGCGCAGGTGACGCGCGGTTTGCGGTGCCTGGGGGATGTGGTCGCGCAGACCCGGAAGATCGGACCGGGGGGTAACGCCGACCTCGACCGTTTCACCGGGGGCGTGGGTGGCGGCGGGCACCAGTTCAAGCCAGTGGCTGGAGGGCTCATCCCCGTAGCCGGCAAGGTAGGGGATGCCGTCGGCGGTGTGGTTGCGCCCGATATAGATGCCATAGCTCATGCGGTCTTTGTCTCGTCCTTGTGGATGGGAAAGTGGCACGACACCTGCCCGGCACCGGCGGTTGGTTCAAGCCGGGGCGCACGGGTCGCGCATTCGGGGCGGGCCACCGGGCAGCGGGGGTGGAACTCGCACCCCGAGGGGCGCGCCGCGAGGGCAGGCGTTTCACCTTTGAGGGTGATACGCTCGTGCCGCGCGGTCGGGTCCGGTTCGGGATTGGCGGCCATCAGCGCGCGGGTGTAAGGATGCGCGGGCGACGACAGTATCTGCTCGACCTCGCCCAGCTCGACGATGCGGCCCAGGTACATCACCGCCACCCTGTCGGCCACGTGGCGCAGGATATTGAGGTTGTGCGTGATGATCACCGTGGTCAGGCCGTGCTGCGCCTTGATGCGGTTGAGAAGGTTCAGGATCTCGCCCTGGATCGACACGTCGAGGCCCGCTGTCGGCTCGTCCGCCAGCACCATAGCCGGGTCCAGCGCCAAGGCGCGCGCCACGCCCACGCGCCGCGCCTGCCCGCCCGAAAGTTGGTGCGGGTAGCGCGCAAGGAAATCGGGGCCAAGCCCCGCCGTGGCCAGCAGATCGGCGGCCTTTGCTCCGGGATCGTCCAGTTTGATACCGTGTATCGCGAATGGCTCCAGCACCAGATCGCGCACGGTCTTGCGCGGGCTGAGCGAGCCGCTGGGATCCTGGAACATCATCGCCACGCGGCGGCGCACGGCGTGCCAGTCGGGGCGCTCATGCAGCGGCATGTCGTCGAACCAGACCTCACCTCCGGCCAGCGGCACAAGGCCGTTGATGGCACGCGCCAGCGTCGTCTTGCCCGAGCCGGATTCGCCAACGATGGCCACGGTCTCGCCCGGCTGCATCTCAAGCGATATGCCCGCCACCGCCTGCACGCGGCGTTGTTCGGGAGACGCCATCAGGCCCTTGAGGCCGCGCAGACCAGGGAATTCTACCACAACGTCCTTGAGTGTCAGGATCGGCTGGGTCATTTGCGCACCTCGCCGGTATGGTGGCAGGCAGCCCAATGGGTTTCGTCCACGAAGACCCGGTCGGGGCGGGCGGCGCAGGCATCGGTCGCAAAATCACAGCGGTCGCGGAAAATGCAGCCCTTGGGGCGATCCGTCAGGTCCGGCAGGCTTCCGGGGATCGCGGGCAGGGTTTCGGCCCGGTGCTTCAGGCGGCCGGGGTCGCATTCGATCAGCTTGCGGGTATAGGGGTGCGCGGGGTTCACGAACACGTCGTCAACCGGCCCCTCTTCGACGGTTTCACCTGCGTACATGACGACAACCCGCTCGCACAGCTCGGCAATGACGCCAAGGTGGTGGGAGATGAACAGGATGGCGCAGCCCAGCTCGCGCTGAAGCTCTTGCAACAGCTCGATTATCTGCACTTCGAGCGTGGCATCGAGGGCGGTTGTCGGCTCGTCCGCGATCAGCAGCTTGGGCTGCATCATCGCGGCCATGGCGATGGCGACGCGCTGGCGCATGCCGCCGGACAATTCGTGCGGGTAGAAGGCCAGTTTTCCCTCGGGATCAGGCAGGCCGACGCGGCCCAGCATCGCGGCCGAGCGGCGATCCTTTTCGGCGCGGCTCCCGCCATCGCGATACTGGATATCACGCATCTGGCGGCCAATGCCGAGCACCGGGTTGAGCGAGGTCATCGGATCCTGGAAGACGACCGACATATCGCGCCCGCGCAAATCGCGCAGGCGACGTGGCGAAGCGCCGACGATGTTATCGCCCTCCAGCCGGATCGCGCCGTGGCTGACGCGGCCGTTTTCCGGCAGCAGTTGCAGCAGTGCGGAGATCAACGTGGACTTGCCGCAGCCGGATTCGCCCACGACGCCAACGATCTGCCCGGCGGGGACGTTCATGCTGACCTCGCGCAACGCCTCTAGCGGGCCTTTGTCGGTGTCGTAGCGGACCGAGAGGCGGTCTATCGTCAGGGTATCGGTCATCTGCCCCTCCGCAGTTTCGGGTCGAGCTGATCGCGCAGGGCCTCGCCCAGGAAGGTGAAGCCGAGCGTGACGAGGATCAGTGGCAAGCCGCCGGCGACGATGATCCAGGGCGTGGTGCGAATGTGATCGAACCCGTCCTTGAGCGTGGCGCCCCAGCTTGGCGTACCCGGTGGCACGCCGATGCCGAGAAAGCTCATCCCCGCCTCGATGGTGATGACCACCGGCAGGTTCATCGCCGCGAGGATAAAGAACGGCCCCAGCACGTTGGGCAGCAGGTGGTGAAACACGATCCGGCCAAACCCCGCCCCCATTGCGCGTTCGGCGAGGATGAATTCGGCATGTTTGAGCGACAGCGTTTGCGTGCGCACCACGCGCCCGTATTCCGAGAAGGATGTGATGACCACCACGATGATAACGGTCCTCAGACCCCGCGGCAGAAGCGCGGCCAGCGCCAGCGCAAGGATGATGGTGGGATAGGCGCGCAGCGTGTCGAAGGAAAAAAGCAGCACATTGTCGAGCCACCGCGGCCCGTAGCCCGCGATCATCCCCAGCACCAGCCCGATCAGCGCCGAGACGCTGACCGCGGTCAGCGCCACGTAAAGCGCGATGCGCCCGCCCTGTAGCAGCCGCGAGAAGGTATCGCGGCCGAGGTTATCGGTGCCCAGCCAGTAATCTGCCGAGGGGGGCGCGAACCTGTCGGCCAGGTTCATCGCGGAATAATCATAGGGCGCGACCAGGTCGGCGAACACGGCCGCAAGGACCAGCGCGGCAATGATCAGCATCGCGATGGCGGCCTGCGGATCGGCCAGCAGCCGCGCCATGAGCGTGCGGCGAAAGGGTTTCATGAGATCTTCCTGTGGCGTGGATCAAGGGCGGCATTGATCAGATCGGCGATCAGCGCGCAGGTGACGAAAAAACCGATCGCCACCAGCATCGCCCCCATGACGAGCGGGTAATTCCGCCCCGAAACGGAATCGTAGATCAACGAACCGATACCGGGGCGCGAAAAGACGATTTCCGCGAAAACGGCGCTGGACAGCATCCCGCCGATGCCGACGCCCAGCACCTGCACCGCCGGAAGGATCGCCACCCGCAAGGCGTAGCTGTAGATGACCGTGCGGCGCGGAAGGCCGAACGCGCGCGCGGTGCGGATGTAATTCTCGCCCAGTGCCTCGAGCATGGAGGCGCGCACGATGCGGGCGACGTATCCCACCCAGGCCAGCCCGATGGCGAAAGATGGCAGCGCAAGGTGATAGAGGCGGCTACCCAGATCACCCGGCTCGCCCGCGCCGATGGTGGGGAACCAGCCCAGCGTGACGGCGAAGAACAGCAGCGCATAAAGGGCCACCACGAAGGATGGCGCGGCGATGAAGCCCACGGACATCACCCCCGAAACGCGGTCAAGCCAGGTGTTGCGATTGTCCGCGGAAAAGGCGCCCAGCAGGATGCCAAGGGTGGCGGACCACACGATGGCCCCCACGACGAGCGCGACGGTATGCGGCAAGGCGCCCATCACCGCATCGGAAACGGGACGGTCGCGGTAGTAGTCGGTGCCCAGATCCCCCGACAGGACGCGGCCCCAGAATTGTGCCAATTGCATCGGCACCGGATCGTCCAGCCCCATCTGCGCGCGAAACTCGGCGCGGATTTCAGGCGTGGCGCGCGGCCCCAGAAGCACCGAGGTGGGGTCGCCGGGCAGGGTGATCATCACCGCGTATAGGGCCGAAATCGCGACGAAGACAATTGCCACGGCGAGCGCCGCGCGCTGTAGCGTATAGTGCAGCATGGTATTGTCCCAGCCCGTTGAAACGCGGGGGGCGGGGTTGCATCACGCGGCCCGCCCCCTCCGGATAAGATGCCCGATTTTCAGGCCTTGCGGAAGAACTGCACCAGCGGCAGCCCGTCGGGCCGCGTGGCCGGGACGATATCGGTGGAGTAGAAGTTCGGCGTGACACCGTGGGTGATGAAACGGTAGGCGCCCGACTGCTCCATCAGATCCTGCATGCGGCGATACATGGTATCGCGCTTGTCCGTGTCGGTTTCCGACAGGGCCTTCTCGTGCAACTCGTCGAATTCCGGGTTCGAGAACTGTTCCCAGTTCCAATCGCCGATCTGGTCGGTAACGAACCAGGCGGTGGCATAGTAGGGATCAGGCGTCATCGAGAACCGCTTGAGCGTCAGTTCCAGATCCTTCCAGCGGTCGCCATCGGATTCGACGCCCAGGCTCCAGAACGAGCCGGATTCGTGGACCGAGATATTCAGGTCGATCCCCGCCTGCGACATCATCGCCTGCATCACCTGCGCGGTGGTGGTGGCGGTGACGTTGTTGAGCACGTCAATGTTGATTTCCAGCCGGTCGATCCCGGCCTCGTCCAACAGGGCGCGCGCCTTGGCGAAATCGGCCTGTGGGGGGATCAGCCCCTCGGGGCGGTGACCTATCAGGCCCGGCGCGACGATACCGGTTGCGGGATCGGCCACGTCGAAGAACGCCGCCTGCAGGATCGAAGGCACGTCGATTGCGTGCTGAACCGCCTGCCGCACGCGGATGTCTTCGAACTTGGGGTGGTTCACGTTCAGGCCGACCCAGTAATAGGCCAGCGACGGGTGCAGCGACAGCGTCGTGCCCGCGGGCGGGTTGTCCTGCAACCGTTGGACCGAGCCGGGGCCGACGGCGGTGAAATCTACATCGCCTGCTTCCTTGGCGATCTCGGCGGCGGATTCATCGACGATGACGACAAGGTCCACGCGTTCGAAATCTGGGGTCGGGCCAGAGAAGTCGGGATTGCGCTCAAGCACCCAGCGTTCGCCGAGGCGCTGCTCGACCACGCGGTAGGGGCCGGCGACGGTGGGCGGCACGGCGGAGGTGAGCTTGCCGCCCGCCTCTTCGGTGGCGCGTTTGCACACGACGGTGCCCGCAAGGTAGGGTAGCGCGATGGTCCAGATCGGGGCAAAGGGCTTGTCCAGGTGGATGATGCCGGAATGCGTGCCGGTCACCTCGACATGGCTGAACGGGCCAAGGTCGGGCTTGATGCGCGAGTTGTTTTCTTCGACCATGTGGCGTTCCATCGAGTACTTGATGTCCTCGGCGGTAATTTCGCCATAGCCGTCCGACCACATCTGCCCCGGCTTCATGGTAAAGGCGATGGTGGTGGGGCTGGTCTGTTCGATGGTTTCGGCCAGGTCATGCTG
>CAZOKA010000015.1:6892-16698 GCA_964580265.1 uncultured Rhodobacterales bacterium
TAAAGGCGATGGTGGTGGGGCTGGTCTGTTCGATGGTTTCGGCCAGGTCATGCTGATAGCCCCATTCATCACCGGGGGTATATTGGATCAGCTTGCGGTAGATGCAGCCATAAAGCAGCTCTTCCAGGAACCCGGAGGCGTTGAGCGGGTCGAAATTGTCGGGTTCGAGATAGGCGCGCACATTGAGCTGCGTGCCCTCGGCCCATGCCTTTACCGGAAGCATCGACAGGGCTGAAAGGCCCGCGGTGCCAGCCAGAAGCTGCCGGCGATTAAGGCCTGGCAGCAGGTTTTGGCGTGAAGATGTCATGTGTTTTCCCCGTTTTCGTTTTTCTGTTGCACCCAGCCTGCGGCGCGCACCCTTGCCACGCAATTGCGCGGACGGGGGAGAGTTGTGTGATCTTGACGCGGAATGAGCGTCACGTCGCGTCATACCGGGAGTTCAAGAGCGGTTAACATCTGCGGCTCGGACCCGCTGGAGGCCAGCATCCGTCCGATATGCCGCGGGATGTGGGGTGAGCCGGATTCGAATATCCCGGTCTGGTGCAAGACGGGACGGGCATCAATCCTATCGCCCAGGTATTCCAGGAACACGCGCGCGGCAAAGGGGGTGCGCGCGCTGCGCCCCTGCACCCCCAGCGTCATGCCGGTAAGGAAAGTTATATCGTCCCCCGGCGCCGAAAACAGCACCGTTTGCGACAGTGAGCGGAGATTGACCGGGTTGTGATCGGTCACGAATATGCGCCCGTCCAGCATCACCGCCACACCGACGTAGCGCACGAAATGGGACCGGCCCAGGGGGCTTTCCTCGGGTTGGATGCGCTCGGTCAGGCGGGTGTAGAATACACCCTTGAACGCATTGATTCTAAACAAGGAACGCCGGATCATACCGGGCCGGGACGGGGTGAAGTAGTAGTAGAAATAGTAGCCGCAATAGGGTTTCATGCTATCGCTGGAGCTACTGATCATCGCATCTATGTGCGTCGCCGCCGGCCCCAGCGCGCGAATCAATTGTCGCGCGCGCGGGCGCAAGGACACCATTTCGGCAAACTGGCCGTGCGGCACGGCAAGCTCATCTTCCTCGACACCGAAATGATCGCAGATCACGCGCAGATTGCGCACCGAGGGGCGCGCGGTACCGTTCAGGTACTTGGTGAATTGCTGCCGATTGATGCCCATGGCGCGGCACGCCTCGGAAATCGAGGTGGTATAGCTACACAGGAGGCGCAGGTTTTTTGCAAAGTTTCCGTCCATCCCACAAGCATTAGCAGCAAGTGGAATGGACGCAAGGCAACGCGCATGATTCGCGTCATTTATAGGGCAATACAGCTAACAATCCGCGTCATTCATGCCCCAAGCATCGCCGCGGGGGATGCTGAGGGACCATGCCCTGTCAGCCACAAGATCGTCGCCCTCATGGGCCTTGAGCCACGCGCGCACATGGAAATGCGTGGCGTCGCAGGTCATCACCGTGTTGCTTTCGGTTCGGGTTTGCCAATCGCCGCGCCCCACCTCGTAGATCCAGTGCGCCTCGGTCCGGGCGGCAAGGGGATCGTCGGGATGGATATCCCATGTTTCGGTTACGTGGCGGCCGATCTCGATGCCGGTGGCGTGGTGACGCTGCTTGCCGCCATCGGTGATCAGCCGCAGGCGGTGGATGCCGTCAGGACGCACCTCTTCGATGCGGTCGGATCGGTCGGAGCGCAAGACATCCTGACCGCCGACGCGCTGCTGTTCCGGTGTGGCAAAGGCGGGTGCGGGAGTGTCCGCATCGGCGGACCGGGGGCGCACCGGCACTGACAAGAGGCTGTTTTCCCCGTTTATAGTCAGGCCAAGCGGCTGCGCCGAAGGCCAAATCATGGGCCAATAGCTGGTGGACAGCGCTAGGCGCAGGCGATGCCCGCGCGGCAGGTGATAGGCGATATCGTTTAGGGTCACCTCGACATCGACCGGCAAGCCCGGCTGCATCGGCGCGGGCGCGTCATGTCCGGCCCTGTGCGCCAGGTTCAGCACCCCCATCGTGACGAATGCCGAGGTGCCATCGGGCCGCAAATCGCATAGCCGCGCGACGACAAAACCGCTGGTTTGGTCCGGGGTCAGCCTAAGGCGCAGCCGCGCGGCGCCGACGATATCCACCCCCTCGGGCAGTGGCGCGCTGTCGAGGGTCAAGGCGGCGGCGTCATCGGGTGTCTGATCGGCGGCCAACTCATCAAGGCTACGCATGCCGGGGCAGAACCGCTGCGCCGTGTGGCCCAGGGTTTGCGGTGTCGCGACGACCAGGGAATCGCCCCCCTGCCCCACGCCATCGCGCAGGCCATCGGCGGCTAGCGACCAATCGCGCGGCGCGATGCGGGGGCTGGGCCAAGCGGGTTCGGCCGCCCATCGGCCGGGCTGTGCGGCGACTTCGCGCGATGGCGCGATGCTGTCCTTGATAAAGAAGCGGTAAGCGGGCGCCTCGGGCGCGGTGGTGTCGCCCTTTAGGTAGCGATCGAACCACGCCTTGCATTCGGTCAGGAACCCGATTTGAGGACTGGGCCACGCGGTGTTGGGATACTTGTGCGCCCACGGCCCCACCAACCCCGCCGCCGGCGACGATAGCCCGGCCAGCGTGCGCGGCACCGCGTTGGAATAGGCATCGGCCCATCCGCCCACGGCCATGATCGCCGCCTTGACACTGTTGAAATCCTCGCAAACCGAGGCGCGCCGCCAATAGGCGTCGCGGTGCGGGTGGGTCAGCCAAGGCTCGATCAACAATGGCTGCGCGTGCAGGCGCGTGCGCCATGTATCGCGCCAGTCGGGACCGACAATATCGGGGTCGGGCGGACGCGAGGAATAGGCCAGCATCTGCGACGACCACATCATGTTTTCCGTCAGCAGACAGCCGCCCATGTAGTGGATATCATCGGCGTAGCGGTCATCGGTGAAACAGATGGTAATGGCGGCCTTGAGCGCATCCGGCGCGCGCGCGGCTAGTTGCAGGCCGTTGAAGCCGCCCCAGGAAATGCCAATCATGCCGACCGCGCCGGTGCACCAGGGCTGTGCGGCGATCCATTCGATCACAGCTTCGCCGTCGGCCAACTCGGTCTCGGTATATTCGTCTTCCATCTGCCCTTCGGAGTCGCCGTTGCCGCGAATGTCCACGCGCACGCCGGCATAGCCTTGCGCGGCCAGCCAGGGGTAGGTGATCTCGTCTCGGGCGAGGGTGCCATCGCGGCGGCGGTAGGGCAGGTATTCCAGCACCGCGGGCACCGGCGCGTGGTGCGCGCTGCGCGGCAACCAGATGCGCGCGGCCAGCCGCGTGCCATCCGGCATGGGTATCCAGACCGGATCGAGGATTTCGCACTCTGCCCGGTCGGGCGGCGTCATGTTGTCATGCGCGTTCATCTGTTGTCCTGGCCTTCGCAATGGTGTTTCGGTCGGGCCATGGCACCCGAGATGCCCGCGCAGGGCAATTGCGCAGGTCACTTTTTGTGACGCGGCTTGACGCTGATGAAGGGTCAGAATGCACGCCATTCTTGCACGATGGGGTGCTCCGGGCCGAGGGCGGCGTCAGCCCAGTATCTCATCCACGATCGCGGCGAATATGCGCACGCCGGGGGTAATCAGGGCATCGGGAAAATCGTAATCGGGGTTGTGGATGGTCGCCGTCCCCTCGCCCGCGCCAAGCAGCATGAATGCCAGATTCGCGCCCGCGCCGAAGCGGCCAAAATCCTCGGACCCGCGCAGGGGGAGCGCGGCGTCATCGACATGCGCACCGAGCCTGTCCAGCGCGCGGCGGGCGATATCCGTAGCGGTGGCATCGTTGTTGCAGGTCACGAATACATCCTCGTACCCGATGCTCAGGGTCAGACCACACGCATCGGCGGCGTCTCGGGCCAATGCCTCGGCCTGCTGACGCAGGGCCTCCATTCCGTTATCTGTACGGGTGCGTAGGGTTGCAAACAGCTCCGCCTGCCCCGGCGCGACGCCAAAGGCGGGCTCGCCCATTCGCGCATGGGTGATGGTGACCAGCGTGAAATCGTGATCCTTCGGCTGACCATGGCCCAGCGCGGTCAGCGCCGGCATGAGTTGTGCCAGCGCGGGGGCTGGCGAAATTCCGGTTTCCGGCAACGAGGCATGCGCGGTGCGCCCCGTCAGCGATACATGCATCCCCGCCGAGGCGCAGGTCACCGGCCCGGCATCAAGCGCCACGTCCCCCAGCGGCATTCCCGGCATGTTGTGGATGGCAAAGGCATAGTCCGGCGCGATCTGCGCGAAGGCGGGATCGGCCACCACGCGCGCGGCGCCTGCGCCATCTTCTTCGGCCGGTTGAAACATCAAGATCACACGTCCCCGCGCGGGACGCTGGCGCGACAGCAGCCGCGCCATGCCGGCAAGCCAGCTCATGTGCCCGTCATGGCCGCACAGGTGCCCGTGCCCATCCTTTTCCGAGCGATAGGGCAGATCGCCGATCTCGTGGATCGGCAGGCCGTCCAACTCGCAGCGCAGCAGCACCGCCGGCCCCGGCTGGCCGCTGTCGAACACGGCGGCCACGCCATGCCCGCCCAGCCCGGTCAGCACCTTGTCGGGGGACAGCGTATCAAGCATCCGCTGCACCGTGGCGGCGGTCTCGGCCTCCTGGCCCGCAAGTTCTGGACGTCGGTGCAGATCGCGCCGCCATGCTGTCAGTTCATCAATATCGACTTGCGTCAGGCCCGTGTTATGGCCCGCCATGGTACCCGGCATCAGTTTTCCCCACGCGTTGAACCGTGCATGCCGTAGCATGAGTGCGCGGTGCGGCCCAAGCTCAATCGTGCCGGGATCATTTCACCTGTTCGCGTGTCAGCTCCAGCACCTTTTCAGCGGCTTCATGACGTACCGGACCGTACCCGCGAATTTCCATCGGCGCCTCAAGCAGCGTCATCGCGGGGGCGGGATCATCGGCATCATAGGTCCGTTCGACATGGACAAGCACACGCTCGAACCAATCCAGTAGCTGCTTGTCGAGCTTGCGATCGGCGCTGTAGGCGAAGGGATCGATAACCGAGCCGCGCAGGCCCTTCATCCGCGCGAGAACTGACAGAGCGGGGCGCATCCACGGCCCGAAAGCGCGTTTTTTCGGGCGCCCGCGACCATCGCGGCCCAATGGAAGTAGCGGCGGCGCCATGTGGTATTTCACCCGGTAGTCGCCCTCGAACACTTGCGCCAGCTCATCCTCGAACCCGGTTTGGGTAAACAGGCGGGCAACCTCGTATTCGTCCTTGTAGGCCATCAGCTTGAACAGGGATTTCGCAGCCGCCGCAACCGGCGCATCGCCGGCGGCATCCGGCAGGGCGGCGCGGAAGGCGTCGAGGCGGTCCAGGTAGCGGCGGGCATAGGCGCGATCCTGGTAGGCGGTCAGAAAGTCGGCGCGCCGTGCAATCAGCTGGTCCAGCGTTTCGCGCGCGCCGTCGTCCCCCCGCAGGTGGGATGCAAGAGCGTCCGGCGTGGCCACCATCACGCGGCCCAGATCGAAGGCCATGGCATTCTTTTCGGTGGCCACCCCGTTGAGGATGATCGCCTGTTTCATGGCAACCTCGCTGACCGGGACAAGGCCCTGCTGCCAAGCCGCCCCCAGCAGGATGATATTGGCAAAGACAGCATCGCCCATCACCTGTTCGGACACCTTGCCGGCGTCGAAGGCGTGGACGTTGTCCTTGCCCACGGTTTGCCTGACCAAATCCTCGCGCGCGTCGATACGCAGGTCGGCATCGCGGTCGAGAACCACGTCGCCGGTGGGCATCTCGGCACGGTTGAGCACGACGCGGCACCCCTTGCGGAAATGCGCCGAGGCCTTGGGAGAAGAGCAAACCACTGCATCACAGCCGATCACCGCGTCGGCCGAGCCGCGCTCGATCCGGACCTGATGGATGTCATCGGGGCGGCGGCCAATGCGCACGTAGCCCAGCACGGTGCCGAATTTCTGCGCAAAGCCGGTGAAATCCAGAACGCTTGATCCCTTGCCCTCAAGGTGCGCGGCCATTGTGATGAGCGCGCCCACCGTCACCACGCCGGTGCCGCCCACCCCGGCGACCAGCAGATTGAACGGGCGCGCAAGGTCCGGCATGTCGGGCGCGGGCAGGTCAGCGCGCAGCGCCTCGAGGTCCAAACCCGCCGGGGCGGGTTTGCGGCGCGCGCCGCCCTCGACGGTGACAAAGCTGGGGCAGAACCCGTCGAGGCACGAGAAATCCTTGTTGCAACTGGACAGGTTGATCTTGCGCTTGCGGCCAAGGGGGGTGTCCTTTGGCTCGACGCTCAGGCAGTTGGACGCGACCGAGCAATCGCCGCAGCCCTCGCAGACGAGATCGTTGATATAGGCGAAACGCGCCGGGTCTTCCATCGTGCCACGCTTGCGGCGGCGGCGTTTCTCGGTGGCGCAGGCCTGCTCGTAGATCAGCACCGAGACGCCCTTGACCTCGCGCAGCTCGCGCTGCACGGCGTCAAGGTCTGCACGGTCATGCAGGGTGGCGCCCTTTGGGAAGTCGGCCATATCGAACTTGCCCGGATCATCCGAGACCAGCGCGATGCGGTCCACCCCTTCGGCACGGGACGATTGCGCGATGGCGGCAGGGCTGACGGGGCCATCGACGGGTTGGCCGCCGGTCATCGCCACGGCATCGTTATAAAGGATCTTGTAGGTGATGTTGACGCCCGCCGCGATGGCCTGCCGGATCGCCAGTGATCCGGAGTGATACCAGGTGCCCTCGCCCAAGTTCTGGAAAATGTGCGGATTGCCCCGGTAGCGTGCGCCGCCGGCCCATGGCACGCCCTCGCCGCCCATCTGGGCGAAGCCGTAGGTTTCGCGGTTCATCCAGCTTGCCATGACATGGCAGCCGATACCGCTGGCGGCGCTGCTGCCTTCGGGGAGCCTGGTCGAGGTGTTGTGCGGACAGCCCGAACAGAAATAGGGCGTGCGGGTGGCGCCGGGCAGGCTGAGTGACGGCGCAGGGGTTTGCGTCAGCGTGCTGGCGCTTTCCATCAGCCGTTCGTCGGGGAAGAAGGCATCGAGCCTTTCGGCGATCACCGGCACCAGGTTCAGCGGGGTCAATTCGCCCGTCCAGGGGATCAGCGGATCACCCGCCGCGCGATGCTTGCCCACCATCTTGCGCGGCTTGTCGCCGGGCCAATCGTAGAAATACTCCTTGAACTGGCTCTCAATAATGCCGCGCTTTTCCTCGACGACGAGCACCTCTTCCTTGCCCCTGACGAAGGCCAGCGCATCGCGCCGGGCCAGTGGCCAGACCATGCCGACCTTGTATATGTCGATGCCGAGGCGGCGGCAGGCGGCCTCGTCCAGGCCCAGAAGGCGCAGCGCCTCGAGCGTGTCCTGATGCGCCTTGCCCGTGGTCACGAGGCCAAAGCGGGCATCGGCGATGTCGTAGATCCGCTTGTCGATCGGGTTGGCCTCGGCAAAGGCTTCGACGGCGGCCAGCTTGTGCGCGACGCGGGTTTCGATCTCGGGGCTGGGCGGGTCCGAGCGGCGCACATGCAGGCCACCCTCGGGCGCAGTGAAGTCGGGGTGGACGAAATCACGCTCGGGCGGAATTTCGACGGACTGACCTGCTTCGACGGTTTCCGAAATCGCCTTGAAACCGACCCAGGTGCCGGAAAACCGCGACAGAGCGATGCCGTAAGCACCGTATTCAAGGTATTCCGCGATTGTGGCGGGGTTCAGCGTGGGCATGAACCACGACATGAAGGCGACGTCGCTTTGATGCGGCATCGACGACGACACGCAGCCGTGATCGTCACCAGCCACGACCAGAACGCCGCCCTTGGGCGAAGACCCGTAGGCGTTGCCATGCTTGAGCGCGTCGCCGGAGCGGTCCACGCCCGGCCCCTTGCCGTACCACATGGAAAACACGCCCTCGACCTCGCATTCCGGGTCCAGCGCAGCCTGTTGCGCACCCAGGATGGCGGTGGCGGCCAGATCCTCGTTCACCGCAGGCAGGAAATCGACGCGTGCCTCGCGCAGGCGATCCTCGATGCGCCACAGTTCCTGATCCAGCCCGCCAAGGGGCGATCCACGATAGCCCGACACGAACCCGGCGGTATCGCGCCCGGCCAGGCGGTCGCGCCGCGCCTGGTCCAGCATGATCCGCGCCAGCGCCTGCGTGCCGGTCAGGAAAACGCGCCCCTGGTGCCGCGCGTAACGGTCGGACAGATCGTAGGTGTCGAAATTGCGATCATGCTGAGTCATTGGCGCGCCCCCCCATCATGTGGCGTTGCGCGAATTTACCATGTTAACAGTGAAAATTCCGGCCAAAATACTTGCCAAAATCGGCATAAAGTGAAACAGTTTACCGGAATTAGCGTGCAGGATGACATGATATGTCAAATTTGAGTGAAACGGATAAGCGTCTCGTCGATCTCCTGAGCCGCGACAGCCGCATTTCAAACGCCGATCTTGCGGAAAAGGTGGGGCTGTCAGCCTCGTCGTGCTGGCGGCGGGTGCGGGCACTGGAGGATTGCGGCGCAATCCGCGGCTACACCGTGTCGCTGGACGATGAAAAGATGGGGCTTGGGTTCAAATCCATCGTGCATGTGCAACTGACGCGGCATGACCCCGACAAGGTGTCGGCCTTCATTCGCGCCATTCGTGAACGCGAAGAGGTTCGCGCCTGCTATGCAACCACGGGCCAATCGGATTACCACCTGCACGTGGTCTGCCCAGACCTGGCCGCCTATAACCGGTTTCTGGAAGATTTCCTGTTCCGCATCCCTGCGGTGGCGAGCGCCCAGACCAACCTGATCCTGCGCCCTATCAAGGAATAGGCCGCCCCCGCATAAGGGGCGGCCCGTATCGCATTACGCCAAGTCGAAGCGATCCGCGTTCATCACCTTGGACCATGCGGCAACAAAGTCGTGCACGAACTTCTCGGCGTTGTCGTCCTGTGCATAGACCTCGGAATAGGCGCGCAGGATCGAGTTGGAGCCAAACACCAGATCAACGCGCGTTGCCGTCCACTTGGCCTTGCCGGTCTTGCGGTCGCGCACCTCGTAGAGGTTGTTGCCGGTCGGCGCCCATGTGTTCGCCATATCGGTCAGGTTGACGAAGAAATCGGTCGTCAACGCGCCCACGCGATCGGTGAACTGGCCATGCGCGGTGCCGCCGTGGTTGGTGCCAAGGGCGCGCATACCGCCGATCAGCGCGGTCATCTCGTGCGCGGTCAGGCCCATGAGCTGCGCCCGGTCGAGAAGCAGTTCCTCGGCGCTGACGACGTAGTCCTTCTTCATCCAGTTGCGGAACCCGTCGGCGACGGGTTCCAGCACGTCGAAGGACGCCGCATCGGTCATCTCGTCGGTGGCGTCGCCGCGTCCGGGCGCAAAGGGCACGGTTACGTCAAAACCAGCGGCCTTGGCACCTTGTTCGATCCCGACATTACCAGCCAAAACTATCACGTCGGCGACGCTTGCGCCGGTGTCGGCGGCGATCCCCTCAAGTACGCCAAGAACCCTGGACAGGCGGGCGGGCTCATTGCCTTCCCAGTCTTTCTGCGGGGCAAGGCGGATGCGCGCGCCGTTGGCGCCACCGCGCATATCAGAGCCGCGGAAGGTGCGCGCGCTGTCCCAGGCCGTTGCCACCATCTCGCTCAGGCTCAGGCCGCTTTGGGCGATCTTTGCCTTGAGGGCGTCCACGTCATAATCGGTGGAGCCAGCCGGGACCGGATCCTGCCAGATCAGATCCTCTTTGGGCACCTCTGGGCCGACATAACGCGACTTGGGGCCCATGTCGCGGTGGGTCAGCTTGAACCAGGCGCGGGCGAAGGCATCGTCGAATTCGGCCGGGT
>CAZOKA010000016.1:0-8373 GCA_964580265.1 uncultured Rhodobacterales bacterium
TGGCGCGCGACCTGATGCGCCAGGGGGAAGGGCGCGATGCGCGGCAGATATTCATCGGGCGGATCGTGGTGGTGATGGTGGTGCTGTTCGCGGCGTGGTTCGCACTGCAGAACGCGCCGATCGTCGATCAGTTGGCGGCGCTTTCGGCGGCGGGACTGGTCGTGACCGTTCCGGCAACCATCGGCGCGTTCTTCTGGCGCGGCGGCACGGCATGGGGCGTTCTGGCATCGCTTGTGGGCGGTGCGGGTACGGCGATCACCATGGCGATGATCGTCGGCGTCAGCGTGTTCGATCCCAAACTGGCGGCCACGGTGATCACGGTCACGGTTGTGCTGTTCGTCGGTATCAGCCTTCTGACGCGTCCTTCGCCCTCGGCCCTGGATTTCAAGGGCGAGCTGCGCAAGGAGCTGGATAAAAACGGTGTCTGGTGATCGGCGGATTGCGCCCGGCATGGTCATGCTTGCCCGTGTGAACGGGCCAGCCTGGTTTTTTCCACGCGGCACAAGTTATCCAAAGATGATCTCGCCTGCCCCTCAGGGGGGGACATGATAGCCTTGATCTGCCGTTGACGAACGGAAACTTCAAAAAATTCTGTTCAAGAAAGTTTTTAACTTTCTTGATCTTTGCCAATAGCAGGGGGCGCGGGAAGGATTCATCAGGTGGCAAACTCTACCTGCAATCACGTTCTCACTTTGATGTCTGCCGATCTGCCTGTTGCGATGACGCGCCGCGCAGCATTTCAGTCATCCGATCGCGCATGATGAACTTCTGCGGCTTGCCGGTCACGGTCATGGGCAACTCGTCCACGATGCTCATGTGGCGCGGAATCTTGAAATGGGCGATCTGGCCAGCACAATAAGCGCGGAGATCATCAGGGGTAAGTGTCACCTCCGGTTTGGGGACAACCCAGGCGCATATCTCTTCGCCCAACCTTTCGTCCGAGATGCCAAAAACCTGCACATCCTCAACATCGGGATGACCAAAGAGAAACTCCTCGATTTCACGGGGATAAATGTTTTCGCCGCCACGGATGATCATGTCCTTGGAGCGCCCTACGATGGAACAGAAGCCCTCCGCGTCGAAACGGGCCAGATCGCCGGTATGCATCCAGCCGCCGCGCAGTGCCTCGGCCGTCTTTTCCGTGTCGTTCCAGTAGCCTTGCATCACCGAGTAGCCGCGCGTGCACAACTCCCCATCCTGACCTTGCGGCACGATACGGCCCTCGGGATCAATAATCTTGACCTCCAGGTGCGGATGCACCCGGCCCACGGTTTCACAGCGTTTGTCGAGCGGATCATCGACGAAACTCTGGAACGACACGGGGGCGGTTTCGGTCATGCCATAGCATATCGTTACCTCGGGCATATGCATGTCGCTGACCACGCGGCGCATGACATGCACGGGGCAAGGGGCCCCCGCCATCACGCCGGTGCGCATCGCGGTCAGATCGCGCGGCGCCTTGTCGAGCGTCTGCAACAGCGTCACGAACATGGTCGGCACACCGTAAAGCGCCGTGCACCGCTCCTGTGACAAGGCGGCAAGCGTTTCATCCGGATCGAAGGAGGGGCCGGGAAAGACCATGGCCGCGCCTTTGCTCAGCGCGCCCAGAACCCCCATGACCATGCCAAAGCAATGATAGAGCGGCACCGGGATGCAAAGCCGGTCCATTTCCGTCAGGTTGATCCGGTCCGTGACGAAACGGGCGTTGTTGACGATGTTGTAATGCGACAGCGTGGCGCCCTTGGGGTGGCCCGTGGTGCCGGACGTGAACTGGATGTTGATGGCGTCATCCGGATCAAGCGCGCGGTCCAGAACCGGCAGGCGCAATTGCTGCGCTGGCCCGCCCAGTTTGCGGATATCGTCGAACAGGTGCGCGCCCTCGACTGCGCCCTCGCCCATCACGACAACGTGGCGCAGGTGCGGCAGACGGTCGGCCCTCAACCGGCCCGGCGCGCAGGATTCCATTTCCGGCGCGAGGTGGCGTATCATCTCGACGTAATCCGATGACTTGAACGAGCGTGCCGTGATCAGCGCCTTGCACCCCACCTTGTTGAGCGCATATTCCAGTTCCGAACGCCGATAGGCGGGGTTGATATTGACCATCACCAGCCCGATGCGCGCGGTCGCGAACTGCGTCAGAACCCATTCGTGGCAGTTGGGCGCCCAGATGCCGATACGGTCCCCCTTTTCCAGCCCGAGCGCCAGCAGGCCGGTCGCCAGTTCGTCAACGGCACGATCCAGCTCGTAATAGCTTTGGCGTATGCCCTGCTGCGGAAAGATCACCGCGTCGCGTGGCCCGAAGCGGGCAACCGTTTCGCGAAAAAGCTGCGGGATGGTGATGAAGCGCAACTCGGGGGCCGTCGTTCCCCTGACATAGGACATCCCGTCAACAGGTGCGCCGGTGCCGCCCGGATCGAACGCGCCGGCATGGCCCGCCTGCCGGATCTGTCCGGCCAGACTTTCATTGAGAATGGACATACGCAGCCTCCCTTACATGGTGCGCCAATCGCCCGATTGTTCAAAGGCATGGGCGGCCTGATAGATTTTCATCTCGCCATAGCTGGGCCCCACCAGCATCATGCCGATGGGCAGGCCCTCGCTCAGGCCGCAGGGCAGGCTCATCGCGGGCAGGCCGCCATTGAAGGGCGCGGTATTGCCGATCATCTCGAAGGCGCGCTGCACGTAGAGGCTCAGGGAGCAGTCGGGCGGCGGTATCTCCTGCGGCTTCATCGGCACCGTGGGCATCAGCAGCAGATCGAACTGGCGCAATGCCTCTGCATACTTGCCGTTGGCCTTGCGCATCAGGTTCTGTGCCTTGCCATAGAAGCGGCCGCGATACTGATCCTGGAAATATTCGCCCAGGAACATGCAGGCCTTGAGCGAATGGCTCAACTCATCGGCCCGTCCGCGCCATTGGGACATGCGATCCATCATCGAGGGCAGGAACAGTCCGCGATAATTGGTCCCCCCGGCATTGCCGTGCATCATGTGATCCTGAAGCCCCTCGACGGTGATCGCGGTCCAGCAGTCCACCGCGAGGTTGTGCTCGGGGATCGAGAAATGCTCGACCCGCGCGCCCAGCTCGCGGAAACGCTCGGCGGCCGCCAGCACCTTGTCGTCCACGTCCGCCTCACCCTCGGGGCGGTTGAACCCCTCTGTCAGAATGCCGATGCGCATCCCCTGCGCGCCGCGGCCCAGTGCCTCGGTATACTGGAAGGTTCGGGGCGCATATTGCCGGGGGTCCAGCCCGTCCTCGCCGGCCAGCACCTCAAGCAGGCGCGCGTTGTCGGCCACTGTTCTGGTGATGGGGCCGACATGGTCGATGGTCTGCTCGACCGGCATCACCCCGGTATAGGGCACAAGGCCATGCGTGGCCTTCATCCCGTAAACCCCGCAATTGGAGGACGGGATGCGGATCGATCCCCCCTGATCACCGCCGATCGCCATGTCCACCTCGCCCGCCGCGACCAGCGCGGCAGAGCCACCCGAAGACCCCCCGGCCATGTAGCCGCGCTTCCACGGGTTGTGGATCGGCCCCTTCGCATTGGTGTGTGATGCCCCGGAAAGGCACAGGTTTTCGCAATGCGCCTTGCCGGCGATCACCGCCCCAGCATCCAGCATCCTTGTCACGATGGTGGCGTCGATCTCGGGCACATACCCTTCGATGATGGACGAGCCGTTCATCATCGGCACGCCGGCAAGGCAGACAGTGTCCTTGAGCGCAATACGCTTGCCCCGCAACGGGCCATCGGGGGCGCCGCGCACCTCGGTCTTGACATACCAGGCGTTCATGGGGTTCTCGGTGAGATCCGGGAAGTGCCCCGGCGCGCGCGGATAGCGCACCTCGGGCAGGTTATCGGGCTGCGCATCGAGCCGGTCATAGGCCTGGATATAGGGCTCGATGATCTGCCGGTATTCCTGCAAGTCCTCGTCCGTCAGGCTCATGCCGAACCTGTCGGCCATCTCGCGCATCTGGGTAAGCGTGGGGCGGTTTATCGTCATCTGTGTCACCGGGGTTGGGGGAGTTGGGGTATCCGGGCCGTGGCGCGGCGCGGAACGGGCATCGGCTTTGCCCGGCCCGGAGGGAGCTATGCCGGATGGCGGCGCGGCAGAGCGCGCGCCACGGGTCGAGCGGGCAGCGCCAAAGCCGAGGAACTGATCCACCTTGGTGCGATCCGCCATGTCGTCTCGGGAAAGCTCGGTCATGATACGGCCGCGCTCGAGCACCAGAACGCGATCGGACAGGTCATGTATGAAATCGAAATTCTGCTCCACCAGCAGGATCGACAGCCCGCGCTGCTGCCGCAGGTGGAGTAGCGTTTCCTCCATTTCCTCGATAATCGAGGGCTGAATACCTTCGGTCGGCTCGTCCAGCAGCAAAAGGTCCGGGTCGCCCATCAGGCTGCGCGCCAGCGACAGCAATTGCTGCTCGCCCCCCGACAGGGTGCCCCCCTCGCGATCAAGCAACCGCTCAAGGCGCGGGAAATCGGCCAGCACACTGTCGAGAACCTCGGCCTCATTGCCACCAACGTAGTCGTGCCAGGCAAATCGCAGATTGTCGCGCACGCTGAGTTGCGGAAAGATGCCCCGCCCTTGCGGCACGTAGCCAATGCCCAGTGCGGCGCGGTCATGCGGTGCCAGGCGGGTGATATCCGCCCCATGATAGCGCACCTGCCCCGAGCGCGCGGGCAAGAACCCCATCAGGGTCTTGAGCAAGGTCGTCTTGCCCATGCCGTTATGCCCCAGGATGCCCACGACCTCGGTTTCGGCCACGTTGAATTCCACGCCGTGCAGGATCGGCACCTTGCCATAGCCGCCGGAAAGGCTTTTGACCTGAAGGCCCAGATTGGTTTCATCCGACATGCTCAGGCCTTCTTTCCCAGATAGATGTTGCGCACATGCGGGTCCGACATGACAGTTTCCACGTCGTCCTCGATCAGGATTGCACCCTGATGAAAGACGGTGACTGTGCTGGCGATCGAGCGGATGAACTGCATGTCATGCTCCACGATCACAACGGCCGCCGTGCGGTTGAGTTCATGGATCACTTCGGTCATGCGCGCGACCTCGCCGGCTGTCATCCCCGCCGCGGGTTCATCGAGCAGCACCAGCCATGGATCGCTCGCAGCGACAAAACCCAGCTCGACCTGCTGTCGTTCGCCGTGCGCCAGTTGCCCCAGCTCAGTGCGTGCAATCGGGCCAAGCGCCAGCCGGTCCAGCACTTCGCGGGTCTTCGCGTCGGCCTGCGCCGAAGGCAGGAAACGCCGCGCGGCGAGCCATATGTTTTCCTGCACGCTGAGCGCATCCATCACGTTGGGCACCTGTGTCTTGATCCCGACACCAAGAGATGCCACCCGATGCGGCGGCCAGCCCGTGGTTTCCTCGCCCTGCATCAGGACGTGCCCCTCGGTCGGGGTCAGCAAGCCCGTCAAGCATTTGAAAAAAGTCGATTTTCCCGCTCCATTCGGCCCGATGAGGCAACGCAGCTCGCCGCGTCGCAATGTGAAGGTGACATTGTCCACCGCAACCACACCGCCAAAGCGCATGGTCAGGTGCTGGGTTTCCAAAACGGGTTCAGCCATCTGCCCGCCCCCTCTGGCGACTGCGGCGCGCGGCGCGTGCGCGCCCTGTGCGGCGGGGCCGCCCGACGCTGGCGCGCCAGACCGAAACCACCGCCGGCACCACGCCACGCGGCAGGAACAGCACGAACAGGACAAGGATCAGTCCCATCAGCATGGTGTTGTTGATCATGCTCTGCTGACCCAGCAGGAATTTAAGATACCCCAGCCCTGCCGCGCCCAGTAGCGGGCCAAACCGCGTGCCAAGTCCCCCCACAATGCACCAGATGATGATTTCTGCCGACTGGGACAGGCTGAACAAGCCCGGCGTGACAATTGCCCCCCAATTGGCGAACAGCGCGCCCGCCAACCCGGCAATCGCGGCGCCGATGGCAAACATGATCGTCTTGCGGATGCGCACATCATACCCGATCAGGGACATTCGGGTCTCGTTCTCGCGAATGCCCACGGCAATGCGCCCGAAGGACGACCGCAACAGCCACGTCACCCCCAGGTACACCAGCACCAGTGCCAACGCGCACAGGTAATACAGCGCATCGCCCCAGATGAACAAATCGGTCCGCCCCGGCACATTGAGCGTGGGAAATCCCGGTATGCCGTTATACCCGCCCAGCCGCGCATTCCCGATGACGTATTGCGGCCCGGCCGTCGAATTGATGAACTTGAACAGGATCAACGTCACGACAAGGGTGATCACCCCAAGATAGACGTCCCCGAGCCGTCCATAGAACATCATCGCACCTAGCATGGCGGCAAACATGCATGGCACGATCACCGCAAGAATGATCGGCAGCGTGCTTTCACCGATGTTGATGGCAGCTATGGCATAGGTATAGGCGCCCAGGCCAAAGAACGCGGCCTGCCCGAAACACAGGATACCGCCGAACCCCCAGATCAGGCCAAGGCTCAGGCCGAGCATCGCATAGATCGCCAGAACCGTGAGCGTATAGGTGCCAACCATCAGCGGCAGCGCCCATATCAGGACCGCCGCCACGATGAGCGTCGCAGTCACATCCTTCCCGGTGGAGCCCTGCATCACATCCGCCCCCTGAAGAAGCGCGTCGTGATCCCCTGCGGCAGCAGCCGCAACAACACGACCGCCGCGATCAGCAGCGCGACCTCGCCGATCACCGGCGACATTGCGAAGGTGAAAACCTGATCGATCACGCCAAAGACGCTGGCGCTGCTGACAAGCCCCGCGATCAGCGCCGGCCCCCCCGCGATCACGGTGATGAAGGCCTTGGCAATATAGGCCCCGCCCGATGTCGGCACCAGGCCGACCAGCGGCGCAAGAATGGCCCCGGCCAGGCCCGACAGGGCCGAGCCGCAGAAAAACGTCGCCATGTAGATGCGCTCAGGGCTGTATCCTAGGCCGGAGGCCATATCAGAACGCTGCATCGTGCCGCGTGCGATCAGGCCAAGCCGCGTCTTGCCGAGCACAAGGTAAATCCCGATCATCAACAACACCGAGATTACGACGATGAACAGGTTATAGCCGTTGATCTGGTAATTCCCGACGGTCAGCCCCGGTATCGGCGTTGAAATTCCCGTGGTGGTATTGCCGAAGATGACTGTCGCCAGCCCGATGAAGAACAGGCTCAGGCCCCATGTGGCCAGCATCGTGTCCACCAACCGCCCGTAAAGGTGCCGGATGACAAGGCGTTCCACCACCAGGCCGATCAGCCCCACCACGACCGGCGCGATGATCAGCATCGCCACGAATATGTTGATACCCAGATTTACAGCAGTGATGGTGGCATAGCCGCCCATCATCATGAATTCGCCATGCGCGAGGTTGATCACCTTCATCATGCCGAACACGACCGCCAATCCGACGCTGATCAATGCAAGCGAGGATACGGCATAGAGTATCTCGATCAGGATGACGATTGTCAGATCCATATGTCAGGGCCTTTCGGACAAGAGACAGCACCCCTCCGGCGCCATGCCGGAAGATGGGGCCGCCGCCCGGCGGCCCCGCCCCCTCGGATGCATTGGTTGATCAGATGTCGATCTCGTACTGCGTGTTATCGTCTGGGTTTGCCCCCAGATCGCACACCGCCTGGGTATCCATCGGCTGCCGCTGTGGCAGCGTTTCGAGAACCTGCATCTTCTGGTCCCTGATTTCCATCAGGCGCACGTCGGCAATGGCATGATGGGTCTGGGGATCGACCGTGATTTCGCCCGATGGCCCGCTTACCGACAGCCCCGATTCCAGCGCCTCGACCACCGGATCATGCGCGACCGTTCCGGCCTGCCGCACGGCCTCGGCCCATGTCATGATGCCCGCATAGGTGGAAATCGCAAATTCGTTGATCTCGCTTGCGCTGCCACCTGCGGCTTCCCACTTGGCCTTGAACGCCTCGTTCGCCTCTGACTCGATTTCCTGGCTGTAATTGTAGGCCACCATGATCCCGTCGCCCTCTTCGGCGGTCAAAACCTTGTGCTCGTTCCCTACCCCCAGCGTGGTCGAGGCCAGCGGAATCCGGTCCTTCATGCCCGAGGCGGCCCATTGACGGAAAAAGGACAAATGCGCGCCCCCCACCAGCGGCGCCACCACCAGATCAGGCGCGGCGGACTGAATCTTGGCGATGGTTGATCCGAAATCGGCCACATCAAGCGGGAAGAAATCCGTCGCCACGACCTCGCCGCCGTTATCGCGCACGAACTTGTTGATCCAGCGCGCCATGATCTGCCCGTAGTTGTAATCGGCAGCCAGCACGTAAACCTTCTTGCCTGATTGCTGCATGGCATATGGGATCAGCACCTCGACCTGCTGCGCGGGCGTCACACC